>NZ_VMLZ01000004.1:0-133244 GCF_013276955.1 Streptococcus sp. 1453 | reverse complement strand
TCTTAACAGTAACTGTATCCTTGCCTGAACCATCTGCTTTATCGAAGGTCACAACAACCTTATCCGCATGTTCTGGTGCTGGAATCTCAATACCTACATGGTCGGCTGTATCCACTACTGCTGGGACTGGTGCACTTGGTGCTTGCGTTTTCAAGTCATCTCTGGCCTCAATAGCAGCCTCTAAAGCTGTAAGATAATCTGTTCTGCTTTTTAAATCTCCCGAGTCCAACAACCCTTTTATTTCGTCTAATTTTTCTTGATAATTTCGAGTAGTTCCTGGGGTTTTCCTATTCTCATCGCTATTTTGTTGCTTCAACAGTCTGTCATAAGCCTGTTGCAATAATGACTTCGCTATGTGTTTAGTATCCTGAGTTATACTGAACTCTAGTCCAGTGATAGGTAGAGCATAGTGTTTCCACGGAATTTGGTATCCCATACCCAAATGAGTATTATCCGCAGAACTGATACGCACAGTATATTCAGTATATCCGACAGGAATCTCAATATCTTTACTTGTAAATGTACCCGTCCTTCCGTTTGGTCTGTAACGACTTTCGGCTAATTTCTTGTTTAGGGCTTCTGGAGTTGTGGAACCTCTAGGAGTATCAAATTTTGAGGAACTTCCATCTTGAGCCGCAATCACTTGCATATCACCATCTGTTTTGTTATGTGAAGGATCAAAAGTTACACTATAAAGACTGGTAAAGTTGGTATTCTCGCTAGTTCGCCCCAACACTTCAACCTTATATTTGGCTTTACGACCCCCTATATCACCTGTATATCCAGTTTTGAACGAAACTTTTGTAGTTGATCCAGTAGTAGGAGAAAAAGCTTTAAATATTTTTTCTATTCCATTATAACCTTTTAAGCCTCTAGCAACTGTATTTCCTTCACCATTTTCTATATACTTTGTTTTGTCAAATACTTCTTGATCTTTAGTTGCTTCAGTTCTTACTTCTGATAAAAGTAAGACATGCTCATTTCCACGATCTACAACAGATTCTAAAGTCCATGTGGTATTTGTATACACATGCTTTTTTACAGTATTCACTGTCTCAATTGGAAAGACACCGTCTGTTGTTTTTCTTGCAACAGCAAACTTCCCATTTCCTGCTGAATCTCTTACAGCCTTCCACCCTCCGAACTCATCTAATTCTTTTACTGTACCCGGGTCTATACCCTTGGTTGCCGCAACCTGATCTATATCTGCAAGTTTTGTTTCGTTGTTAATTACATCGGGTAAATTTTTTAACGCATTAACTAATGTATCTAAACTCGCATCAGCGCTTGGTGCTGTGTAAGTCTGGTGTGCCGATGGATCAGTATCAGTCGTTGTCTCACCTGTTCGGAATGGATTATTTCTATCTAGGGCTTGTCCATTACGTGGATCATGTTGTCCTGAGTTTGCGATAGAGTTGCTTTCCGTAGCTTTCTCAGTATTGCTTGCTTTCTTACCAACAGTCGCTTTTCCTTCTGTAGTATCTAGTTTAGGACTTTCCACTTGCGCTTTAGGCTTACTACGTAAACCGCTGCTCGCTGTCATAAAGAGTCTTCTATAAGCTTTTGTCAACTCGTCTTGACTTGTGGCTGTTGTTAGGGCAAGTTTTGCTAATTCTAAATGTTCTTTAAGGGTTGCGACACTTTCATCTGTCTTAGTCGCATAGCTACCTGAGGCTAATTTAGCATCAATTTCTGCTACGTAATCTTCCAGCTGTTTTTTATCCAAGTCAGATGTAGCTTTTTCTTCTGCTTTTTCTGTTGCTGAAGCAGTCGATGATACTACTGGCGCTGGAGTGGCAGTAGTAGATGTTTCTTCTTTCTCTTTTGAAACAGTAGGTGATTCGACTGATGATGCGCTTGCATCAGTAGATGTTGGAGTAGTTGTTTCTTCTTGATCTTTCGGAGCAGTAGTCTCACTGCTACCAGAATTTCCATCCAACTGACTGACTACTGGAGTCGCCCCGTAGGTTCCATTCTGGACATCTGGGTCTTTCAGTGGCGAGCCTTGTCTTCCCTCATTAGTTGGGGTTACACCTTGCTCTGTGGCAGACACTGTCCCATTTCCTGGAAATATGAACAAGGCTGCTACTGCAACACTAGCAGCTCCAAAACTAACCTTACGAATCGAAAACCGCAAGCGTTTTTCTCTATCTTCATTACCTTTATAAAACATATATCATTTTGCTCCTTTTCCGATAATTATCGGTTAATATATAATGGAAGGACAAATAAAAAGCCCCCCCCTAAAATATTTATGCATATTTTAGACTGGCATAATTCATTATACTCTTTTTTGTTTTATAAATCAAATGTTATGAACTAAGCTTGGTATCATGCATCTTATCGTGGAAATATAGCGTTTCACGCGAAACACCCTGCGCCAAGCAAGGTGTTCTTGTTTTTAAGTTGTATAAATGGTTGAAGCTGTCGCAATAGTATGCCACTGGTTGGCTGTTGTGGCTGCGAAGTCCTTGTCTGCGTAGAAGTCATTAAATGGCAGAATTTCTACTTCCAGCTCATCGATGCGGTCAAGCTGGCCAGCCAGATAAGCCTCGATACGGCTTTCTGCTCGCTTGATGCGTTGCAAGAGTCCGCCCATACGGATGTCAACTGTATCCAAACCAAAGACCTTGTTTTCTTTAAGCCATTGGTGGCTAAAGAGGGCATGGAAGTCTTCAATTTGGCTTCTGAGTTCTGGTAATTCTTGTCTTGCGATTTCTTGCAGACTTTCCTTATCATTCGCTTGATAGGCTTGACGAATGCGCCGTCCCACATCGACTTTGCTACTTAAAATCTGGTTCAACTGGGTCTGAGTTTCAAAGAGGTAAGCATAATTTCCTGCTTTTTCTTTGATTTCAGCAAGTATCTCAGCAGCCTGAGAGAAGTGCGGTTTGTCCTGTTCAGGTGTCATGTGTCGGTCAAGGATCGGACAGAGGACATCCTGATAAAAGACATAGCGGTTAGGATTGATGCCACTGAGATTGCCTGGTAGATCTGGCAAGAGGTTGGCAAGGTCAATCTGCATGAAATCTTCAACCGATAAACCTGTATTGGTCTGGAAATGAGCAGACAAACAGTCTAGGTCATTGCGATAGCTGAGTTCTGCCCAGATTTGCAAGCTTGGTAGGACAGAGAATTGGGCAGTTTCACCACCATTGTCCCCCCAACCCGTCACGATGACTTCTTTTATCTCATTGGCACGACAGGCTTTATTGGCTTCAATAGCGATGAGGCGGCTGAAATGGTTGTTGGGTGTGAAACCAATCCACTTCCAAGCTCCCCCTGCAAATGCAAGGTCATGGCTAATCTTATGATGATTGCGGAAATTACGGTTGTATTTTTCCTCGCTATCCTGGTAATAGTCCCAGTAAACCAAAGTCACTCGGTCTTTGAGACGGTCTAGGTAGACACGAGTGTCTTCTGGAATTTCCACATCACGGTCGTACTGGCCATCCGCTGACATAAGTTTAAAGAACATATCGCTCCACATCTGGCAGTGGAAAGCATATTTATCAGCAATATCCAGCACGCGCTCCAAGTGTTGGCACATTAGGAGACTACGATCCACAACACCGTTTAAGATGAGATAGCGTCCCAAACCAACCAAGTGGGCTTCGTCCATCCCGATATTGACCTTGCGAGTCTTCAGTTTAGATAGAGTAGCAAACATGCCGTCAATCAGGTCATAAATCTTTTCTTCGCCAATGAGAAGAATATCCTCCACATCACGGAGCTCCTGGACTTCTTTGACACCCCATTTGACGAAGGCTGACAAGTGAGCCAAGGTCTGGATACATGGCACAAAGGTCATGTCAAACTGCTGGGCATAGGCTTCGATTTCCTGCAATTCCTCAGCTGAGTAGGCTCCACGGAAATAGCCAAAGTAAGGCTGCCCTTCAATCTGGTAGGTATCTTCCATGTAGAGTTCAAAGGTTGAGTAGCCCATGAGAGCCAAGACCTCAATCATCTGCTTGGCAGAAGCCACATTCAGCACCGCATTTCGAGAACAGTCTGCCATGTAGGCCAACTCTTCATAAGCCGCCTGCTCCTCAATCCCTACTTTATCACCTTCTGCTAGAGCTGTTACCAACAAGGACAAGGCACGATAAAGTTGGTGAGGTTTGCGGTAGGTCAATTGATAGTGGCCACCCTCACCCTTGATAGAGATAGAGACTTGGTCAGACTGAGTGACAGCCACTTCAACATCTGGTAAAGAAATATGCTTTGTCAGCAAGTCGATTGCCTGAGTTTGTTTGGGACTAAGTCCTGTAAATCTTACCATTGGTTTTCCTCCTGTAGCCAGTTGACAAGGGCACCGTAGAGATTGGCATCTGCATGATAGGTGCAGGCTTGGATAACTGGTGCGACCGTATATTCTTCGTAGGTTTCGACAAATGCATCGACAGCTTTTTTAATCCCTTGAATAAAGTCGGGATTCTGACTGATAGAGCCTCCCAGACTGATGACATCTGGATCAATCAGATACTGGATATTGAGCAAGCCTTGCGCCAAATTGCGGTTCATGCGCTCAATGGCTTCTTGGCAAATGGCATTCCCAGCTGCAGCTTCTTGGTAAATCTTGCGGCCGTCCCAATCAGTCTGACCAGATTTTTCAATCACGTATCGTACCATATTCCCAGTTGACGCTAGTTGCGACCAGTTGTTGAGCTTTTCAGCAGGGGCAAGGGTTGTCATGTAGCCAAATTCTCCACCCAGACCGTGGCGACCTCGGTGCAGTCTGCCATTGATCATCATGGCTCCGCCAATCCCTGTCCCAATCACGACACAGGCTGCATTTTCAAGCTCTGGATGAGCTAGTAATTCACTGAGTCCAACGCAGTTGGCATCATTTTCCAGATGGACAGGAATCTGATAAGAGCTAAGCGCCTCATACCAAGAAAAGCCGTGAATGTAGGGCACCGCACTGAAGCCATCAATCACACCTGTCTCTTGATTGACCGCGCCTGGAACGCTCATAGCAATCCCACTGTAATCCTGTTCTGACAAGCGTTGATCTAGCCACGCTAGTAAATCCTCCAAGTTTTCAGGCGTTGAAATACTTGTCTTATCTAGTATTTTCCCATCAGGAGTCAGACTGGCAAACTTAATCCCAGTCCCTCCGATATCAATCGTTGCAATGGTCATTGTTTTTACCATAAAAAGGGGCGAATCAGCAGTTAGTTCTTACCTTTTCGCCCCTCCTTTCTTTTTATGTTTACTTTTTGAAATTAGATTTCTTCTTTTTTAATCAATTCTGTACGAATTTCTTGTGGAGCCAATAGTCCTGAATGAACTGGGTATGGTCGTTCAAGTAGGTCAAGGAAGAGATGTTGACTTTCTGGTACACGTACATTTTCACTACACATATTGTAGTAACGAAGCACATAGCCTTCTTCATTTTCAGCTACCTTAAAGGCTGTTGGACAGATTTGCGGTAAGCTGAGGGCCGCATGACTCAAGAGGCTACCAGTCGCAGCCACGCTTCCTTCTTGTCTAGCAAGTTGAAGGCTGGTAAATGGTGTCTGCAAGGCTTTGGCGCGACGATAGGCTGAGAAGCGTTCTTGGGATTGGTGGCATTCAAGTGCAAACTCGACTTCAAACTCACGCAAGCATTGTGCTTCTGGTGTTGGGAAGTAACCCCAGTCACCTAGCTCACCTGACGCACGCAGAATGGTCACTGCAATGGTGTCGTCTCCAAGGATTTCATATTCATTCAATCCCTTGTTGGATACAGTCACCCCTTTTTCATCGTCATACAGACTAACAAAGGCTTGTTGGTGTTGAGGATTTTCAGGATTTTCCCATGAAGCTGCTGGTTTGTTTGGTCGTGTCACCACCTCATAGATGCTTTCAGAATCATTGCTTGGACGCGTGTTGTGAGTCTTAACCAAAAGACGGATACGGTGGTCTTTGGCAGTGTTGGTAAAGCGAGTCTTGCAACGGATTTGTGGATTGTCAACGAAGACAGTCAACTCAGTTTCCAGAGGAATGCTTGTCAATTCTTCTGACCGTCCAGCTTCACGCTTCATAAACTCGATGATGCCTTTTTGCTCTTCTTCTAGCTTTTCATCTGCACTGACAGGCACGGTCAATTCATGTTTGAGCAAAATCTTAGCGTAGCGAGCTGTGTTTTCCAAGACCTCGTAGCCCTTAAGCTCTGCAAAGATTGGCTCTGTTCCTTTTGGTTGGAAATAGATATACTCATTTCCAATGTCCCCACGGTCTTCAAAGCGGATAAAGTCTTCATAGGCTTCGTGAGTTGTCTTGTCATAGACTGTGATGTTGTCATCCACACTTACCGTTACAAATGGCGTATCAATCACTCCGTTTTGGTAAATACCGTCGCGGTGTTCTTGCTCTCCTTCCAGCAATTGGAAGGTTGTCCAAGAAAGTGGCGCTAGGTGAACTGGAATGGTCACGCGCACTTGTCGAGCGATACGAGCTTGGCGGAACTTGTCTTTTGGTAAATCATACTCAAAATTAGCCCCAAGGTCTTCAATTTTAGCCTCTACAGGATGCCCACCCAAGTCCTCCACACGATAATTTGGCAAGGTAAGAGCAGCCATCTTCTTATAACCTTCTGTTGGGTGCAATTCCTTAAAATCACAAGTCGCCACATCAATCACTGTGCTGACAGTATCGACCTTATCATGCAAGCCTGTGTTAATAACCGTAAAGAGATAGTCACTCTGAGCTTCGTGAGTTGCAATTTTGCCCTTCCACTCGTTGAGAAGATTGGTCTTGACAAAGGTTCCGACTTGGTTAACCTTGGCAAAACGAGTTTCCATCTCACGGTGAACTTCGTCCACGCTACAGCCACAGATACTATCATGCGGCGCATTTTGCAAAAGAGTTTTCCAAGCATAGGTCAACTGGTCCTTGTGGTTATGACCCCCAGTGATAATCGTCAAGGGTTCTACAACTTGCTCTAGGAGGTTGCTATTTTCTTGGAAGGCTTGTTTGAGATAAATACGAGATGAAGAAGTGTTGGCAAGTGTGTACCAGCCGTCTGTTTCCTGACTGGTCAACTCACCTATAACCGTTGATAATTGCTCTGGTAGGGCACTTTCCACGGCTTGGACATATTCATCAAAAGAACTATGAACAAAGGTTACATCTGGGAAGAGTTCATTTGCCACACGAATGGCTTCACTCAGATTTTTCTGGACAGGCTGGTGGTCACAGCCGTTCATCATCAACCACTGGTTGGTCGAAGCATAGTCACGCACGTCTGCCAGTTTTTGTTTCCAGAAGGTCAAGGCCTCTTCTTTATCAACTGGGATTTCATTCCCATTACTGTACCAGTTGGCAAAGAGGATACCGAGGACACGACTTCCATCCGCACCCTGCCAGTACATTTCTGAAAACTGGGAAGTAAACTGCTCATCTTCAAGGACTTGGTTATCAAACCCAATCGGCTTCACACCACGCCCAAAGGCTGCCACGTGAATACCTGATTTTTGAAGAATTTGAGGCGCTTGTCCCATATTTCCAAAGGTATCTGGGAAGTAACCAATCTGGGTTGATTTGCCCCATTTTGCACATTCTGCTTGACCAATCAAGGTATTGCGGACGTTGGCTTCACTTGAAATCAAGTAGTCATCTTGCAAGATGTAAAAAGGACCAATTTTAAGTTTGCCTTCGTCGATGTATCGTTGGACTTTGTCGCGATTTTCAGGGCGAATTTGCAAGTAGTCATCAAGGACAATAGTTTGTCCATCTAAATGGAAACTCTTGAACTCAGGATCATTTTCAAAAAGATCAAAGAGATTGTCAAACAATTCCACCAACTGCATACGGTGGCTTTCAAAAGGCAAGTACCACTCACGGTCCCAGTGACTATGTGAGATAATATGTACGACAACATTTTCCATGAAGTAAAACCTCATTCTAAATTTAAATTTTTATTGTTAACGTTTTTGGATGTAAATTTGTGATTCTTTCCAAGAATCAGTGAAGCGAAGGCGAGCTCCTTATACTCAATGAAAATCAAAGAGCAAACTAGGAAGCTAGCCGTAGGCTGCTCAAAGCACAGCTTTGAGGTTGCAGATAAAGCTGACGTAGTTTGAAGAGATTTTCGAAGAATATAAAGCATGTTCCCTAGCGAATATCTAGGTAATCCAAGACCAATTCACAGAACATCATGTTAGCCCAAGAGAACCATTCACGAGAATAAAGAGTTGGGTCATCTACGTGGAAGCTTTCATGCATAACACCTGTACCCCCATCGCAAGCAACCAGCTGATCCAACAAGAATTTTTTCTCTGCCTTATCTCTTGTTGTCAAACCTTGGATAGACAGAGCGATTGGCCAGATATAGCGATAGAAGGTATGAGAACTTCCGAGACCGCTAGCGTATTCTCCTTGGTAGAAATATGGATTTTCCGGGCTCAGAATGGTACGACGAGTGGCTTGATAAACTTCGTCGTCAATATCGCAGTAGCCCAGATAAGGTGCAGCCAACAAACTTGGTACGTTTGGATCATCCATGATGCTGGCATTTCCTAGACCATCCACTTCAAAGGCATAAATCTTTTCGCCCTTGCTGTTGCTTGTGTAGGCGTAGTTTTCGATACCTTCTTGGATTTCAGACTGGAGGCGCTTGGCATCAGCAATAACACTCTGGCTATCAGCTAGATTCAATTCTGCAAAGATCTCTTGCACATACCCCAAGACTACTACAGCAAACATATTGGACGGAATCAAGTAACTATACTGACAGCAATCATCACTCGGACGAAAAGCTGACCAGGTCATGCCTGTCACTGCAAAATCAGGGCCAAATCCATCATTTACCAGTGTATCTTCCTTGCGGTCCGTATCTCGGACAAAACGATAAGGAGAGTTGGTGTGGTCTTGTTCCACCGTCCACAGATGAAGAATTTCCTTAGTCGCTGCGACAAAAGTCTCATCAAACTGGCTAGTCTCGCCAGTCTCTTTCCAGAGGAGATAAGCCAACTGCAACGGATAGCAAAGCGAGTCCACCTCATACTTGCGTTCCCAAATCCAGCCATTAAGGTCGGTATGGTCTGTCTCGTGGTGACCCTTCCAGTTTTCCTCAATGTTGAAGGAGTTGGCATAAGGATCCTTGAGTACCAAGGTCATCTGACGTTTGACCAAACCTGCAATGGTCTGACGCAAGAGGGCATCTCTTTTAGCCACATGCAGGTAGGGTCTGAGTTGAGCTGTCGAATCTCGAAGCCACATAGCAGGAATATCACCAGTGAGTACAAAGGTTGAACCGTCTTCTAAGATTTCAACCGTATTGTCCAAGGTGTCGGTGTAGCAACGCTCGAAAACATCCACCCACTCTGGATGGTCCTTAGCCCGCTCTGCCACTTCATCTAGCCACTCTCTAACAATTTCTTTTGAATAAATCATCGTGCAGTATCCTCTTTCAAACAAGTTTCATTTTCAGTATATAGCTTTTGAGACAGAAAATACATACACAAATGATAGTCATTTTTCTACAAAATAGTTATCTTTGAAACTCCTTTTCTAAAGGCCCTCTTTTTCTGATATAATGTAGAAAAACAGCTAAAGGAAAGACTATGAAACCACTACTTGAAACCATCGATACCCGCTTTGGGACTGCCAGCAAGCATGCCTTTTCTCGGGGAAATACCCTGCCATACACAGGCGTTCCTTTTGGGATGAATTACTTTGTGCCCCAGACCAGTGACCAGGAGGGCTCTTGGTTTTTTGATCCACATCTGCCTATCTTTCAGGGGATTCGATTGACCCATCAACCAAGTCCTTGGATTGGGGACTACTCTTGGCTCCTTCTGACACCTGTCACCGGTCAACTGGGTGGAGACAGCCTCTTTCACCGCCAATCTTCCTATGACATAGATAAGGCCTCTTTCCAACCTCATTATCTGAAAATTTTCTCCCTGCGCTATCAGATTGAAACCCAGCTCACACCGACTTGCTACGGTGCTTCTATTCGTTTGGAGCAAAAACAAGGCAAAACCATCTCCCTCTACCTTCACGCAGGAGATGAACTGACAGTGGAGCAGGTAGATAAGCGAACTCTGGCCTTGAGACAAGAAGGAAAAACTGAGACTAACAAAAATCCGCTAAAACTATTCACTGCCCTGCAAATGAATACGGATATTCTTGCTGTCAGCCAAGAAGGGGGAGACTGGCGAATTGACCTGGAAGATAGCCATGCAGAGATTCAACTAGGCACTTCTTTCATCTCCCCTTCTCAAGCACTGCTTAATCTACCTCAAGTAGATTTTGATAACTGTAAAGCAAATGCACAAGCGGACTGGGAAAATCTCCTCCATCGTTTTGACATTATAGAGACAGGAGAGGCTGATCGAACCTTCTTTGATCACTGCCTTTACAGACTCTTCCTCTTCCCACAGACTTTTTATGAGGTTGATGAATCAGGGCAAGCCATCCACAAAGATCTGGCTACTGGAACTGTCAAGTCTGGTGTCCTCTTTAGCAACAATGGTTTCTGGGATACCTTCCGTACCACCTTCCCCCTCTTTGCCCTTATCATACCGGAGCACTATCACCGCTTTTTAGAAGGTCTTCTCAATAGCTACCGCGATACTGGTTTCCTTCCAAAATGGCTGGCTCCAGATGAACGGGGTATGATGCCAGGTACCCTTTTAGACGGTATTATCGCAGATAGCGCCTGCAAGGACATGGCCCCCGACCTAGAAGAAGAACTCCTCCAAGCCATGCTTGAAACAGCCAGCAAGGCCGACCCTCTCGGCATCAATGGTCGTCACGGATTAGCCCAATACCAAGAACTAGGCTACCTCTCTACTGAGCACCACGAAAGCGTCAGCCACACCCTAGACTATGCCTATAGTGACTTTTGTATCGCTAGCTGTGCTGAAAAACTAGGGAAAATAGAAATCGCTGAAACCTACAAGGCCGCATCACAAAATTACCGCCATCTATTTGACGCTGAGACAGGTTACATGCGAGCGCGTGATGGTCAAGGCAACTTCCGTCCTGATTTCTCTCCTTATAGTTGGGGACGCGACTATGCCGAATGCTCTGCCATCCAAGCTACTTTAGGTGTCCTCCATGACATCCCAGGCTTGATCCAGCTTATGGGTGGAAAAGAAGCCTTCAGCAACTACCTTTTGAAGACCTGTCAAGATGCTCCCCTCTTTGAGACAACAGGCTATGGTTACGAAATTCACGAAATGAGCGAGATGGCTACCGCTCCTTTTGGGCAAATCGCTATTTCCAACCAACCGAGCTTCCACATTCCTTATCTATTCCGCTACAGCAATTACCCTGACTACACTGCCCTTCTCATCAAGACTCTCCGTCAGAAAGCCTTTCACCCAAGTTGGGAAGCCTATCCTGGTGATGAAGACAATGGCAGTCTCTCGGCCTGGTACATCTGGTCAGCTCTCGGATTTTATCCAACCTGTCCAGGAAAACCAAGCTATGATCTCGGAATCCCTCTCTTTAACCACCTTCGAGTTTATCTGGCTAAAGAAGATAAATGGTTGGATATCCATACTAAACAAAACCACAGCCATTTTAACTTTATAAAAGAATTCCGACTGGACAAAACACTCGTATCAACGATTCAACACCAAGACCTCCTAAAAGCTGAACAGCTAACCTTTACACTTAGCTGGTTGCCAAGTAAGCCGTCCACTTCCTGAAATACAAAAATCTCCTAGCAGACTTTCCTGCTAGGAGATTTTCTTATGAGAGGTACTTGTTTAATACTCAATGAAAATCAAAGAGCAAACTAGGAAGCTAGCCGTAGACTGTACTTGAGTACGGCAAGGCGAAGCTAACGCGGTTTGAATTTGATTTTCGAAGAGTTTAAGCTTTGAAAATCGGATTTATTACCTGATAATTATCAAACAATCTACCAATTAAGCTTCTTCGTCTTCTTTACGACGACGGCCTGCAAGACCAAGACCAAGTAATGCACTTGCGGCAGCTGCGACCATAGCTACAGTAGAATCTGCTGTACCTGTATTTGGCAATTCTTTAGCTGCTTTACGCGCGTTTGTTGCTGCTTCTTGGCTAGCATTAGCTGCTGCTTGAGTAGTAGCTGGAGCTACAGCTGATGTTTGAGCAGCTTGGTCTTTAGCTGGGCTTGTAGGGTCAGTTGATGGAGCAACTTTCGCCATAAAGTCTTCGATACGTTTCACCATTGCATCCACTTCATCTTGGCTTGCTTTCGGATCTGCAAATACTTTCTTAGCGTCTGCTAATAAGTCAGTCGCTTCTTTTGCAGTTTCTGCATCAAGCTTAGCTGATTCTTGGATGAACAATTCATCTAATTGATGGATAGCACCTTCTAACTTAGCTTTATCCACTTTTGCGGCAGTGTTATTAGCTGCGTTATTGCCTCCACCATTTGATGGTACATATGGACGTTGTTTGAATGCATCATCTCTTGGAATAGCTAATACTTGACCTTCTTTTGTAACGATCGTTACATTTCCAGCTTTATCAATATTAACAGCTACTTCTTTCTTACCATCTTTTTCGACTGTTGCATTACCATCTTTATCAATAGTAATTTTCACTTTACCATCTTTAGATGTGTAAACTGTGTTTCCATCTTTATCTGTTGATTTAATGTAAGCATCAAGATCGAATTCTTCTACATTTGTGATAGCACCTAGAACTTTGAATTGGAATTTCGCTTTTTCTTCTGGAGTAATATTAGCAAGGTCTGCTACCTCTACTTTACTCAAGTCGATATCAAGATTATCTCCACCGTGTTTAGATTTAGAAACAGCTTCTTTATCTTTCACTAGTTGTTCTTTAGAAATTGTTGCTGTAGAACCGTCTGGCATTGTTACTGTTGCGTTTCCTTTATCGTCTACTACTACAGTTGCGCCTGGGTTGACTGCTTCAATTGATTTCTTAACAGCGTCTTTTTCGTCTTTTGTTAAGTTTTCTTTATTTCCAACTAATGTACGGATAGCTGGTGTTTTCACTTTAGCGGTCTTAGCTTCGTCAGCAAATTTTTCTGCTGGGATGACTAAGTCTGTAGCTGGGATGTTAAGAACTGTGCCGTCACCTTTGGTTACTGTTGCGTTTCCTTGGTCGTCTACGACTACAGTTGAACCTGGGTTGACTGCTGCTACAGCTTTCTTAACAGCTTCTTTCTCTTTGTCTGTAAGTTTAGTTGAATCTGCTACTACAGTCTTAGCTACTGGTGTGTTTGCATCGTTACCACCATTTGGTTTCGTAGCATCATCTTCAACTTTAACTAAGTCTGTTGATGGGATAACTGAAACATTGCCATCTTTGACTACTGTTGCATTTCCTTTATCGTCAACTACTACAGTTGCGCCTGGATTTGCTGCTTTAACTTTGTCTTCGATTGCTTTCTTCTCTTCTGGAGTTAGAGCATTTGGATTTGCTACTTTAGTTTTCGCTGCTGGTGTAACTGCGTTGTCTTTAGCTTTGCCATCGTTCACATCTTTTTCAGATTTTGTTAAATCTGATGCTGGGATAACTGCTGTCTTACCGTTTGGAAGTGTTACTGTCGCATTTCCTTTATCGTCTACTACTACAGTTGAACCTGGATTGACAGCTACTACTTTAGCTGCAATTGCATCTTTCTCATCTTGTGTTAATGAGTCTGGATTTGCAACTTTTGTCTTAGAAGCTGGTTTAACAATGTCATTTCCTGCGTTTGGTGCTTTTTCTGCATCTGCATTCTTCGTTAAGTCTGCCGCTGGAATGACCGCTGTCTTACCATTTACTGTTACTGTTGCGTTTCCTTGGTCGTCTACTACAACTTCAGCACCTGGATTGACGGCTGCTACTTTAGCTGCAATTGCATCTTTCTCATCTTGTGTTAATGAGTCTGGATTTGCTACTACAGTCTTATCTGCTGGTTTAGCGATGTCGTTTCCTGCGTTTGGTTTAGCTGCGTCTGATGCTGTCTTAGTTAAGTCTGATGCTGGAATTACAACTGGTTTTCCATCTTTAGGTGTAACTGTTGCATTTCCTTGGTCGTCTACTACAACTTCAGCACCTGGATTGACGGCTGCTACTTTAGCTGCAATTGCATCTTTCTCATCTTGTGTTAATGAGTCTGGATTTGCTACTACAGTCTTATCTGCTGGTTTAACTACGTCGTTTCCTGCGTTTGGTTCTTTAGCTGAATCTGCTGTCTTAGTTAAGTCTGATGCTGGAATGACTGCTGTCTTACCATCTTTAGTTACTGTTGCGTTTCCTTTGTTGTCCACTACAACTTCAGCACCTGGATTTACTGCTTTAACTTTTTCTTCGATTGCTTTTTTCTCTTCTGGAGTTAGAGCATTCGGATTTGCTACTACAGTCTTATCTGCTGGAGTGTTTACATCGTTTCCTGCATTTGGCTTAGCTGCTTCTTCTGCTGTTTTCACCAAATCTTTCGCTGGGATAACCACTGTCTTACCATCTTTAGTTGTTACAGTTGCATTTCCTTGGTCATCAACAACTACAGTTTTAGCTTCTGGATTCACTTCTGCAACTTTAGCTGCGATTGCATCTTGCTCATCTTTTGTTAATGATTCTGGATTTTCTACAACTGTCTTGTCAGCTGGTTTAACTACATCGTTTCCTGCATTTGGTTCTTTAGCTGAATCTGCTGTCTTAGTTAATGCCGCCGCTGGAATGACCGCTGTCTTACCATTTACTGTTACTGTTGCGTTTCCTTTGTCGTCTACTGCTACAGTTGCATCAGGGTTAACTTCTGCTACTTTAGCTGCGATTGCTTTTTTCTCATCTTCCGTTAATGGTTTAGTAGAATCAACCGCTACTTTATCAGCTGGTGTATTGACATTGTTTCCTGCATTTGGTTTAGCTGCTTCTTCTGCTGTTTTCACTAAATCAGTAGCTGGAATTGTTGCAACCTCTCCATCTTTAGTTGTTACCGTTGCATTTCCTTTGTCGTCAAATGCCACCTTAGCTTCTGGATTTACCGCTTTGATTGCGTCTGCAATCTTAGCTTTATCTTCGTCTGATAAATGATCTGGATCGCTTACAACTACTTTATCTGCTGGTGTATTTACCTTATTTCCTGCATTTGGTTGTTTAGCTTCTTCTGCATTTTTCACTAAATCTTTTGCCGGAATTGTTGCTGTAGCTGTATTACCATCTTTATCTACTACAGTTACTGTAACATTTCCTTTATCATCTACGAAAATCGCTTTCGCATCTGGATTTACTGCTTTAATCTTAGCTTCAATCGCTTTTTTCTCTTCTGGAGATAATGGTTTAGTTGGATCTGCTACTACTACTTTATCCGCTGGTTTGTTAATGTTATTTCCAGCTTTTGCATTTTTAGCTTCTTCTGCTGTTTTCACTAAATCTTTTGCTGGAATTACAAAGCTTCTACCATCTTCTGTAGTTATCGTTGCATTTCCATTGTCATCAACAACCACCGTTGAACCTGGATTCACTTCCTCAACAGCTTTCTTAATAGCTTCTTTATCCAAGTTAGCTGGATCTGTTACTAACACTTTGTCAACAGGTTTCTTAATTAAATCTTGTTTCTCAGGTTTTAATAGATCTGCTTTTGGTTTCGCTAAGGCTTCTACAGGGATTGTTGCGATGTCTCCATTTGCATTCTTAACAGTCGCATTTCCTTTTGCATCAAATACTACTGTTGCTCCTGGGTTTACTTCTAAGATATTTTTCTCAATTTCTTGAATATCTTCCGCTGTTAATTTATCTCTATCTTTCACTAACACTCTGTCTGCTGGTGAATTGATTTTATTTCCTGCATTCACTTTAGCTTTATCAGCGTCAGTCTTCGTTAAATCAGCTACTGGAATTGTTGCAGTCTTACCGTCTGGTGTTGTTACTGTCGCATTTCCATTTTCATCTACGAATACTGTTGCTCCTGGATTTATACGTTGAACTTTAGCAGCGATTTTTGCTTTAACATCATCCGTAATTTGTCCATCTTTAACAAACACTCGATCTGCTGGTTTGTTGATAAGGTTACCTGCTTTTGCATCGCTTAATACTTCATCATTAGTTTTCACTAAATCATCCGCTGCGATTACAGCTGTCTTACCATCTTTAGTTGTTACTGTCGCATTTCCTTTTTCATCAACTACTACAGTTGCATCTGGGTTAACTTCTTCAACTTTAGCTTTAATAGCTTTACGGTCTTCATCAGTTAATGCATCTTTATCAGCAACTACTGTTTGATCGATAGGTTTCTTAACTGGGTTTTGTTTAGCTGGATCCAATAGATCTTTTTCAGCATTTGATTTCACTAAGTCACTTACAGGGATTGTCGCTGTAGCCATAGTACCGTCTTGATTTGGTACTGTTACTGTTGCGTTTCCTGCTTCGTCAAATACGACTTTAGTTCCTTCAGGATTTACCGCCTGAATTGCTGCAGTAATCTTAGCTTTTTCAGCATCAGTTAATTCAGCTGGATTTGCTACTACTGTTCTTTCAGCTGGAGTATTTACTTTGTTTCCTGCTGATGGAGTTTCTTTAGCTGCTGGATCTTTCAATAAGTCTTCAACTGGGATTGTTGCTGTCTTACCGTCTGGTGTTGTTACTGTTGCGTTTCCTTGGTCATCAACAAAGACAGTCGCACCTGGGTTTACTGCTTCAACCGCTTTTTGGATTTTAGCTTTAACTTCATCTTTATTCGGTCCAACTAAATCTGCCGCCGCTGCCGCTACTTTATCCGCTGGCTTGTTGATGTTATTTCCTGCTTTTGCACCATCAACTTCTTGTGGAGATTTCACTAAGTCTTCTTTGGCGATTACTACAGTTTTTCCTTCTGGAGTTGTAACTGTTGCATTTCCTTCGTCATCAACTACGATAGTTGTCTTCGGATCTCTATTTACCTTAGCGATTTCTGCTTTGATTGCATCTTTTTCAGCTTGAGTTAATTTACCTGCTTTCTTAACAAGTGTTTTATCTGCTGGTTTCTTAACTTCATCTTGCTTGTCTGGCTTAGTTAAGTCAGCTGCATCTTTTGCTAAATCAGATGCTGGAATTGTTGCTACAGCTCCATCTTTCGTTGTTACTGTTGCGTTTCCTTTGTCGTCAAATGCAACTGTTGCACCTGGGTTAACTTTAAGAATTTCTGCTCTAATCTTATCTTCATCAGCCTTGATATTAGCAGGATCTGTTACAACCACTTTCGTTGCTGGAGTGTTTACTTTGTTTCCTGCATTTGGTTGAGTTGTATCTTTGATAAGATCTTCAACAGGGATTGTCGCTGTTTTACCATCTGGAGTTGTTACAGTCACATTTCCTTGGTCGTCTACGAATACTTTTGAACCTTCTGGGTTCACTGCTTCTACAGCCGCTTTGATTTTAGCTTTAACGTCTGCTTTCTTCGCATCATCAGCTAAATCAGCTTTTGTTGCTGCTACTTTATCTGCTGGTTTGTTGACGTTGTTTCCTGCTTTTTCATCTTTAGCTTCTTCTGGAGATTTCACTAAGTCAGTTACTGGAATTGTTGCTGTTTGACCGTCTGGTGTAACTACTGTTGCATTTCCTTTTGCATCAACTACTACTGTTGCATCTGGGTTTACTGCTTGAACTTTAGCCTTGATTGCTGCGATATTTTCAGGAGTTAAGGCATCTTTAGCAGCAACTACTTTGTCTACTGGTTTGTTGATGTTATTTCCTGCTTTAGCAGTTTCTTTGTCAGCTTCTTTCTTCACTAAGTCAGCTTTTGGAATCACTACAGTTTTACCTTCTGGTGTTGTTACTGTTGCGTTTCCTTTGTCATCAACTACTACAGTAGAATCTGGATTTACTGCTTCTACAGCTGCTTTAATAGCATCTTTAGCGGCACTTAAATCTGCATTTGGATCATCTACTAAAGCTGGATCCACTACTACTTTGTCTGCTGGTTTGTTGACAGCATCTTGTTTCGCTGGGTCAGCTAAGTCAGCTTTAGCTTTTACTAAATCGCTCGCTGGGATTGTTGCCACAGCTCCGTCTTTCGTTGTTACTGTTGCATTTCCTTTTTCATCTACAACAACTGTTGCATCTGGATTTACTGCTTGAATTTTAGCTTTAATAGCGTCTGTAACTTCTTGTGGTAATGGTGCATCTGTACTATCTACCACTACTCTATCTGCTGGAGTGTTTACTTGGTTTCCACCGTTAACATTCTCTTTATCCGCATCTGATTTGACTAAATCTGCCACTGGAATTGTTGCAGTTTTACCATCTTTAGTTGTTACAGTCGCATTTCCGTTGTCATCCACTACTACTGTAGCATCTGGGTTCACTGCTTCAACTGCTGCTTTAATTCTAGCAAGTTCAGGGTCTGTTAATTGCTTACTGTTATCAACACGTACTCTGTCAGCTGGGTTGTTGATGTTGTTACCAGCTTTGGCAGTTGATGTTTCATTAGGTTTTTTAATTAAATCATCTGCGTCAATAACTGCTGTTTTACCTTCTGGTGTTGTTACAACTGCATTTCCTTGGTCGTCTACTACTACAACTGCACCTGGGTTTACTGCTTCTACTTTCGCCTTAATCACGTCTTTTACTTTAGTACGTTCTTCTGGGCTTAATGCTGCAATATCTTCTACAACTGTTTGAGCATTCGGTTTATTGATATCATCGCCACCGTTTGCTTTCTTAGCATCTTCTTCTGTCTTGAATAAGTCACCTGCTGGAATTGTCGCAATTGTTCCGTCTTTAAGAACTACTGTTGCATTTCCTTCATCGTCATATTTAACCTTAGCATCTTCACCATTCAATTTTTTCAGTTTTTCAGTTGCTTTTGCTTGAAGATCTGCATTTGTTGCATCTCCAACCAACTTATCTGCTGGCTTACGAACTCCTGCATTACCTGAATCAGGATTTGCTGCATCAGCTAATGTACGTACTAATTCTGATGCTGGGAATCCTGCTGTATTTCCTTCTGGTGTTGAAACAGTTACTGTTCCGTTATCATCAATTGTCACAACAGCATTAGGGTTTACTTCACGAACAGCTTTTTTGATGTTTTCTTTATCTGCATCTGTCAAACTTTCAGGATTTTCAACAATCACTTTATCCGTTGGACGGTTGATGTTGTTACCACCACCTGCAGTATCTAAAGCATTTACATCTTTTGTTAAATCTTCTTGTTTTAATGGTTCGGCTACTGTTTTCCCTGGCAAGGTTACTTCAGCACTTCCATCAGCCTTAACAACGACTGTAGTCCCTGGAGGGTTTACCGCTTCAATCGCTTTTTTAAGTTTTTCCTGTTCTTCAGGTTTTAAGTTTGTTGGATCTTCAGCGATTACCTTGTTCGCTGGTAAACGAGCAGAGTTGATGGCTTTAATCGCTGCTTCTGCTGATTTCTTAGCTTTAGCAACATCGGCATTTTTCTTAGCACCATCGATTGCCTCTTCCGAAGCTTTCTTAACAGCATCTACCTCATCTTGAAGTTTCTTCTTAGCTTCTGGTGACAATGCTCCATCTTGCTCAATCTCTTGCTTTTTAGCAGCGGCTGTAGTTTCTACCTCTGTTTTAGCTTCTGGTTTTTTAGCAGCAGGTTTGGTAACACCCTCTACCTCTGTTTTTCCAGTATCGCCAGCTGTATCGATTTTACCTTGCTCTTGTGTAGCTGCTTCAGGCGTTTCTGCATTATCATTTTTAGCCTTGATTTCAGCTTTCTTAGCATCAGCAAATTTTTTAGCTTCTGCCTTCGCTTCTGCCTTTTCTTCCTCTGTTAGGTCAGTTCGGGCATCCATTTCTGCTTCTTTAGCTTTTAAGGCTTCATCGATTTTGTCTAATGCTGCTTGTTTACCGATTGGGTTGATTTTAGCAACTTCTTTGGTTCCTTCAGCTTGTTTTTCATTTACAGTAGTTTGAGCTGCTGTTGCCGCATCTGCTGTTTCTGCTGTTGCTGGTTGTTTTTCGATTTCAGCAAGGGCTGCTGCTGCCTTGTCTTCAGCATCTTTTTTAGCTTTTTCCTTCTCGGCTTGTGTTAAGCTATCATTGTTCTCAATAGCCTCCTTCTTAGCTTCCAAAGTCTTAGCGATTTCTTCTTTAGCTTTTTCTTTACCGATTGGATTTACTTTCGCTACAGCACCAGTACCTTCATCTTTACCTGCAGTTACATCTGTTGCATTTGTAGCATCAGCGATTTTTTCTAATGCTGCTGCTTTATCTTTTTCTACATCAGCAATAGCTTTATCTTGCTCAGCTTTTGATAAGTTATCATTACCTTTAATAGCTGCAATTTTCGCATCTGCTTGGTTAGTTACTGCATCGATTGCTGGTTGTTTATCTAATTTCACAACTTTATCGACAGGAATAGTATCTTTAGAACCATCTTGGTAAGTTACTACTAAGTTTTCACCGTCTTGAACAAGATCTTTTACAACCTTCTTAGCATTTTCTGCTTCGACTGCTTTTCCTTTTTTATCTTCTAAGTTCTTATCTTCATTTTTCTTAGAGTATTCTAATGGAAGACTTTCTTTAAGCTTAGCTAATTCAACCTCTGGAATATGAGCAATATCTGTTACCACTGTCTTATCAGCATCAGCTAATTCTCTAATGTCATATTTTGCTGTTTGAGCTTTTAATTTGATAGTGAATGAACCTGGGTCAGTTGCATATGAAGAACCTTTAGCAACATTATGGATTTCTTTACCATCTGTATCTGTCGCAGTTGCATAACGAGTTACAATTTTAAGTTCTTGATTTGCTTCTTTAGGGAATTTGCTCTCGGCAATTCCAGAGTTATCTTTTGAAATATTACCTTTAATTTTTACAATAGCAGGATTTTCTGCTGTTGCTACCGTTTCAGTAGAAATTTTTTCAACTGTTGTATTGTACTCATTATCTAAAACATCAGGATTAGATTCATCTTTAGCTGGCGAATCCTGATTCCCACCACGTTTAATTGTCGCAGATGCTATTTTCCCTGAATCATCTGTAAATTTAATAGGAATTTCAAAATCTTCGTTCGCATACACGTAAACATCTTTTTTACCGTCTACAGAATAAGGGATTGTTACTTCTGGAGCATTGTTTGTACGTGCAAAATCAGTCAATGGTCTAGTGTCTGTTGAACCATCTTTATAAGTTACAACTAGATTGTTATCAACTTTTTTAATGCTTGCGATACGGTCTGCTTGATTTTCTACAGCTTGACCTTTTTTATCAGCTAGACGAGCATCGATGTTATTTTTAGAGTATTCAATCTTAAGCTTTTCTTTAATTTTATTAAATTCTGCTTCAGTTACTTCCGATGCATCATCCACTGCTACTTTATCAGCTTCTGCTGGTGTTTGAATGTCGTATTTTTGAGTTTGAGGTTTAAGCATGACACGGAAAGCGTGGTCATTAGCTACTTCATTCCCGGAGGAACCGGTAAAGTCTGTTCCTTCAGTATCCGTAACTCGCACATAACGCCATCCTAAAGGTACCCCTGGAGGGTTTTCTCCTTTGGTTGCAGCCTCTAGCTTAGCTTGTGTAAATGACCCTTCTGGAGCTGGGGTACCTGAGTATGTGATAACCGCTGGCTTAGCTTCTGTGGCTGGTGTTTCAGAAGAAATAACATTAGCCGTATATCCATATTGGGTATTGATTTTATCAGTTTCACCTGCTACAGGAGAGAAAGTTCTATTTCCTCCTTGTAGTAATGTAGCTCTTGAAATCTTATCCGCATCATCTTTGATTTTGATGTCGAATGAATTTTCTTCTGCTCCATAGACATAGATTTCTCTTTTAGCTGCATCAGAGTATGGGAACTCTACGGTTGGTTTTTCGTTTGTACGTGCCACATCTGCAACTGGAGTAGTGTCTACTGAACCATCTTTATAGGTTACAACAATGTTTTGTCCATTTACTTCAATGTTTTCAACAACTTCAGCTCTATTATCTAAAGTTGTACCTTTTTTAGATTCTAGTCTAGCATCTTGGCTAGTTGTAGAATATCCAATCTTGATTTGGTCTTTAATTTTCTGAATATCAGTTTCTGTTAGATTGTTAATATCTGAAACAGCAATTTTATTAGCGTTATTTTCTGGTTGCTGGATGCTGTATTTATAAGTTTGAGATTTAACAACCATTTTGAAGTAACCTGGATTAGATGAGTTTGTACCACCTGATATTTTGTCTCCATCTTCATCAACAATATGTAAATATCTATCTCCTAATACTGCATTTTGATTTTCTTGTTTAGTATAAGTTGCAATAGCTTTAAACTTGTCGTTTGGTTTTCCTGTTACACGTACTGTTACTGGTCCTGTTGTTGGACTTGTAATTGAGCTGTACGACCATCCGAAACCATCTGTTTCTACTGGGTTAATAGGCGAAGATATAGATCTTCCATCTAAATACTGCCCACTTCCTTTTTTAATTGTCACTTCTTTTAGTTTTTTACCAGTTGTTGAATTTACAGAAATCTCAATGTCTGTATCTTCTTCGTTATAAGCATAGACTTCTTTTGTCTTATCATTAGAAAATTCTATAGTATAACTTAAATTCCCTGAAGTTACCGTTGTAGGTGCATGAGTTGTAGCTGTCGCTTCTGTACGGAAAGCATTCTCTTTATCAATCTCTTTCCCATTACGTGAATCATGAGATCCAGAGTTTTCGATTGCGTTAGATTCTGATTTTTTCTCAGTGTTTTCGGCTTTTTTACCTACAGTTGCTTGTCCGTTAGTAGTATCTACTTTCGGAGCGTCTTTTGAATCCTTTGGTTTGTTTTTTAATTTTGAGCTTACTGTAGTGACAAGGTTTCTGTAAGCTACGTTCAATTCATCTTGACTAGTTGCAGAAGCGAGTGTAGACTCAGCAGAAGCCAATTCACCATTCAAAAGAGCAAGGCTCTCCTCTGTTTTATTAGCATACGTACCTGCAGAAAGTTTTGATTTAACTTCTGAAATGTAGTTTTCAAGTTGCTTTTTGTCCAAAGCTGGAGTTGTTACTTCTGGTGCAGCTGGTTGTGCTGGTTCTTCTACAACTGGTTGTGCTGCTGGAGTTAATGGGGCATCAGAAGCTGGTGCTACTACCGAAGCACTTTCTGCTTCTTGTGGTCCCTCATGTTCAGAGGCTAGCCCTGGAGCTGCTAGAGATGTCTCTTGTTTGCTTAGCTCATTAGCTGATACAGCTCCATTTCCCAAGAACATGAACAGGGCAGCAACTGCTACACTGGCTGCTCCAAAACTATATTTACGGATTGAGTAACGTGTGACCTTTTCACGGTGCAAGCGTTCAACACGACTCATAGGCGATTTCTTCTCCACTTATTGTGTTCTCCTTAAAAATATTTTTTTATGTCCATATCTACATGCAAAGATTCCTCGCCATGGACGAGGTTTTGCATATGATACTTTACTTCTTCATTGTACATGATAAGTGATATATATGCAAACTAAATGCTCATCAAATTTACTAAAAAAAAAAACATTTTCAGACAATTTTTACAATTCGTTCGTTTTTATAATCAAAATTATGAATTTTTTAACTTTAAAATCAGGAAAATATTTTGGTTTTCTTCATGTTATTATATTGTATTAAAAACTGAAATTCGGAAATGAATTTGAATAAATTCTTTTTATTTTGAAAAGCAGATAACTTTGATACCTAAAAGGAACTATTCTACTATTTTTAAGCAAAACATTCGTAAAATAAATATACAAAAATTTTTAGGTTTTTAGCTTTTTTTCTTCCAAAAAAGAGAACCTGTCAGTTAGATGCCCAGATTCTCTGATAGCTTTCTAGCAGAGCCCAACAGAACCAGACCCTATCTTTCATATGCACTATTCTCTTAAAATTCAAAGGCTAAACACGCTAGAGGCGCCTCACCGTAGAAATATCCTAATTACGACCTAAAAGTGTTAGCATTCTCTGGCTGGTCTGCCTGTTGCAACTAACAACTAAAGCTAAAATAAAACATGCTACCTCATTTTGGCAACATGTCATCTGTTCCTATTTACAGCAATGCTTCAAACTCAGCGACAGTCATGCCTAGCTGCTGGCTGGCTACCTCAGGTGTCAGAAGACCTTGGCGGACTAGATTTGCTAACATGGCGAAACTACCTTCAGCTTTCCCGCGCTCCAGTCCCTGTTCAATGCCCTCTGCACGACCTCTCTCCAACCCTTTTTCTTCAGCTTGCTCCAAGGCATAGTCCTGCGCTAACAAGGCTTGTTCTTCACGTCTGCGTTGTTCACTAAACATTTTTCTGTCCTCCTCGGACCAGCTCTTGTAGTCTAGCAGTTGGTCTGCCTGGCTGATGGCTCGCTCAGGTTGCTGGGTAAAGGGTTTATTCCCAAAAAACTCCAACCACGGTTTGCGAATGCTATCTTTGCTGGTTTCTCTGTATTTGTTAGATCTTATTTATGATGTTCTTTCAGCAACTCTTCAAACTCCGCTACTGACATACCCAACTGCTGACTTGCAAATTCAGAAGTTAAGACATGTTGGCGAACCATGTCTAAGAAGGCAAAAAGTTTCCCTTCTTCCCTTCCTTCAACTTTCCCACGCTCCAGTCCCTGTTCAATGCCCTCTGCACGACCACGTTCAAGACCACGTTCTAAACCTTGTTCAACCCCCTCAGCCCTAGCGGTTTCCAAGGCATAATCCTGAGCCAATAATGCTTGTTCTTCACGCCTGCGTTGTTCACTAAACATTTCCCTATCCTCCTCGGACCAGCTTTTATAGTCCAGCAGTTGGTCTGCTTGGCTGATGGCTCGCTCAGGTTGTTGGGTAAAGGGCTTATTACCAAAAAACTCCAACCAGGGCTTGCGAACCTCGTCTTTGCTGGTTTCTCTGTATTTTTTCAGTTCCAAGAACGCCATCTTGACTAGATGGTTTTCTTGACCATTGTTTGTGATAGTTAAGACCTCACCTGTCGTATCCTCTCGCATACTAAAGCTATGGAAAGCCAAGTCATCTGAGAAATAATTACTATCTACAATTGCGATAGCGTATACTGGTGCAATATGTTTATAGCTCTGGTGTGTGTCACCTTCTCGCTGGCGAATTTTTTCTAGGTTTTGATTGACCTGACTGCATAAGTAAGCCCACAGGCGATTGATGAAAAAATTCTGATGATGCACTTGAATTTCAATAATAACTTGCGTACCATTATCCAACTCCGCCAAAACATCAATACTTGTATAGAAATCCTGTGCCGAGTAGGGCAGGGAAGGCAAGACGTGAATATTGCTCCCCTCCAAAATGGTTACATTTTTGGCTGGTAAGTCCAACATATCGCGAATAAATTGACAAGTGATTTCTGGGTTGCTGAAAATTTTCTTAGCAACCAAGTCATTAGTTGGGCTGATGCCCGGATGTCTTAAAGTCATCCATTTCCTCCTTCTATTATACCATAGTTTTAAATCTAATTTTGCTAGATTCGATGGTTCTATCTATTTATTCGGAAAAGAAATGAATTGTGAAGATATTTTATCTCGTTTCAACTAAAATATGAGCTTGATCAACCAACTGTCCATTAACAGTCAGATTTAGATAGAAATCTAAGGTCTTATCAGCAGCAAAATACAGGGTTGGTAGATGTAAATCTTTTTTGCATTCCCCAGCTTGGAATTGAAGGACTTGAATTTCGTCCTGATAGGCGACACCATGGACACCTGTCCCCGGTTGAATCGAAATCTTAGCCTCCAAAGGAGTGTCACTTTCGCTACGTTCAATCCTAAAATGAAGAGCTTCTCCCTTTGTCACAGTTAAACTTTTTTCTGCAAATGCTAGTTCCTGAACAACTTCTTTTTTTGATAATCCAGGAGTTTTATAGAGGGAAATCTTGGTCAATACAGGCATAGATTGTGCCTCTGTAATTATCACGCGCACCTTCTGTGCCTCTACTAGCGGACCTCGCAAGAGACGCTTATGACCAACGGTAAAGCCCATGCCAAATTCTTGCCAGACACCATCCACCTCTACTTGCACATGAAAAGCAGCGATTCGTTGACCCAGCTTCAAATCTTCTCTTAACTCAAGCACATCGAAAGTTTTAGGCGCCCCTAAGTCTAGTTCTAGCTGGATGGGCAAGTCTGCAGCGCTTGCCCAAGAGCTAGTTTCAAGGCCGTCTGTCAAATGGCGACAAGCAAAGTCTGCGGAAAGAGCAGGACCAGATACCTCAGCTCCCAGAGCCAAATCTTCTTTATAGAGCTCATTGCGATAGGCCGCAAATTCATAGAGGCGTTCAATATCCTTTGCATCAAAGAGCCCATCTTTATTCGGCGGAATATTAAGCAAGAGTGGAGTTCCCCGACCCACCGAGTGAAAGTAGATTTCGATCAACTCCTCAAGTGACTTAGGATCCTGATCCTCATGGTAAAACCAGCCTGGACGGATGGAAACATCTGCCTCTCCGATTGAAAAAATCATGCTCGAGGGATCTCCGTGCTGAAGATAGTCCAGCTCTGCTTCTGCTCCTAGTTTGTCAGGATTCACCTTTTGCCACAGTGGATCACCTGCATACCCTCGTTCATTGCCAATCCAGCGGATACTAGTGCCTGCTGTTGAAAAAATCAAGCAATCGCCCTGCAGTTCACGAATGGTTTCAAACCATTTTTCAAATTCATAATTAACCTTTTGAGCCCCCTCTCCTCTGGCACCATCCATCCAGACCTCAGCAAATTTCCCTCCATTTCCATAGGCAGGATTTGATAAAATCTCCTTCAGCTGTGCCAGATAATAGGCATTATAGTCCGCTTCTCGGTCCACATGATAGAGGGGACTATGGGCATCCCAGGGTGATAGGTAGACCCCCATATCCATATCAAACTCTGTGGCAGCTTGGGATACTTCAAGGAGCAAGTCCCCCTCTCCATTCCTCCAAGGACTGGCCTTGACCGAATAATCCGTATAAGTCGTCGGATAGAGGACAAAGCCATCATGGTGCTTGACCACCAAAATCAACTTTTTAAAGCCCGTTTCCTTGAGCACGCGAACCCACTCACGCGCATCTAACCTTGTCGGGTTAAATCGTCCAGGATCCTCCTGACCTGTACCCCATTCCTGGTCATAAAAGGTATTGGGACCAAAATGGATAAAGGCTGCTAGTTCATCCTCTAAATAAGCTAGCTGGGCCTGACTAGGCAAGGGGCCATGCGGTTTTATTTCTCTTACCATATTACTTCCTATCTACATTTTTCTTTACTTTTTTTGCATACACTTGCAATTCTGTTAACGCTAGGGGACTGGTCAAGCCTTCAAATCGAAGACGAAGGGCATAGGATTCCACCTTGTCAAATTCAAAACGAAGCCCTTCAGCCTTGTCGCTTGAAACTTTTCGGATAGCTGATACAGGGTGCCAATTCTCCTCTTGCTTGAGCAGAGAATCCTTATCCAAATGGTTTGGAGTCCGAGGCAAGGCAGGCTCATTCCCTATGTAATAATCAATAAAGCTAGGCTCCGCCGCCACGTATTCTTGATTCTCAACATAATACAAGGTCACGTTATCCACAAATCGCGGTTTTAAAATCCCTGCATCTCCAAAAAGAATGCCGACACTAGCTTGCTCTGACTTGGCAATCCAAGTATTGGCTGTCGATTTCTTCCGAGTAATAACCTTGTCATTGAGATATGAGGCTGGGTGATTCGGTTCTGAGTGAGAAGCAAAGACCAGAGGCAGGTTAGACCCTGTCCACTGATTGGAAATGACTTCCCCATCTACACTAGCGTCTGTCACATGAATAGTGACTGTTGCTGGCAACTCACAGCCCGCTACTTGACCTGTAAGAACATATTCTCCTACCTGAGCATAGACTTGAGGTTCGAGTTCATCCCAAGTCACCTTGGCCGCATCTCGTCTGCCATCTGATAAGACTAACTTGACTCGGTCTGGTAAATGTGGGACTTCCTTGACAAGCGTCCAAACCCTTTCAGGCTCAATAGCGCAAATCCCTTGGACACAGACCTGAGCAGAAGCCTTTAAATCCAGACCCTCAAGATGGCCAGATACCGTAAATTCATGAAATTTTTCTAAATCTTCTTTAGGAATTGCCTCCCAAACAACCTTGACCCGTTTTACACCGCCTGACTCATAGTCCACCAAAACTGAAGATGGCAACTGTGGATAAGTTCCCTTAGCTGTATACAAGCGAAGTGGTCGCACAGAAACTGCCTGCCCTAGTGAGGTATTTTCTGCGACCTGCAAATGAGTTTGATAGGTCTTCCCTTGATACATGGCGCGAATAGCCAAGTCGCCTGCAGACAAGCAATGAAGTACTCCCTGCTTGATAATGGCGTGGGCACTACCACTCGTCTCCCAAATCACTTCACTATTCCCCACCTTGTTCACAGGGTTATCCACAGTTTGTGGATAAAGTCCAATGGCTGGGGAATCCCCTTCTGGTAATCCTGCCTGCTTGTCCACTCGAATCTCAAATAAGCGCTGATTTTTTACTGACTTGCAATCAAAAGCCTCTCCCACTAAGAGATCAAAACTTGCTTGCTCTAGCCCTCTGGCACTGGCCTTTACTCTGACTAGACCTACCTGCTCCAAGCTCTGAACTAAGAGGACACCTCTGCCATGAAAGGCTTTCCGCTTAAACTGACCATTTTTCTGAGCCTGATAACGTTCACGACTGGCCTGCCTGCCATTATCAACACCCACAATGCGAGCAGGCCCTTCAATTTCAAAATGAAGCTGATTGGAAGCAGTCGGCACCCAGTTTCCTGATTTATCCAATACATCAAAATAGAGATAAAGGAGGTCTTGCCCATCTGGCTCCAGTTGTGATTTATCGGCATGTAACCCGATTTTGGCTGGCTTACCTGCAGTTACCACCCTATCTTCTGCTACAATCTGACCTTGACGGTCATAGGCCACAGCATGCAATTCTCCTGGTTGATAAGGCAAACGCCATTCGAGATAGAGCTGGTCAGAACCTTCTCCCTCTTGGTATTTTCTACCGTCTGAAGTCCATTTTTCCTGAAAAGTCTTTCTGCCTTGGGATTTTCCATTAAGAAATAGCTCTACAGAACGGGCATTTGAATACACTCGAACAGGGATATCCCCACACTTATCCACAACTTGTTGATAACTCTTGTGGATTTCCCAATTCCAGTGGGGCAGGATATGAACCATAGGCTGCTGATCTAGGTCCACCCACTGACTTTGGTAGAGATAATAGTCATTTTTAGGAATCCCTGCTGTGTCCACAATCCCAAAATAGGAACTCTTTACAGGCGTGTCATTTTGGTTGTGCCAAGGAGTGGGCTCACCGATATAGTCCACTCCTGTCCAGATAAACTGACCTGCATAGTCTAGCCGATTTCTATCTGCTATCCAAGAAACCGTCGCTGTCTTTCCCCAAGGAACCCGATCATTGCCATAGTCTGACTGTTCAAAATTCCGCACGCGGCGATTATCCCCAACCCATTCCTTATCTGGGCGAAAATAGCTGTCACGCGTCCTTGTAGCTGATGAGGTTTCAGATCCGTAAAGACGCCACTTGGGATGTCTTTTGCGAATCCTATCAATATTGTCTTCTGAGTAATTCAAGCCCACCACATCCAGCAAATTGGCTATCTTTTCATGACCTCCAGACCCATCTCCAAAGCGGAATTGATCCATTCCCATGGTCACAAAACGACTATCATCCACTTCTTTGACCCTTCCTAGCAAGCGTTTGATCGTCTTCAATGAATGAGCATCACCATTTGCTTCGCTGACTTCATTTCCCAAGGACCACATAAAAATCGATGGATTGTTCTTGCCACGCTCAATCATAGTACGCAAATCATAATCTGACCAGAAATCGCCTGCTTTCGCTTCTGGATGAGTCGCTTCTTCCTCAAAAAAGCGACCATAATCATATTCTTTCTTGCCTCCATACCAGGTATCAAAAGCTTCTTCTTGGATGAGTAGCCCCATTTTGGCAGCCACATCCAGCAAGATACTACTAGCTGGATTATGGGTGATTCGAATCGCATTGACGCCCATTTCCTTCATCTGGCGCAATCGTCTCTCAGCAGCTGACCTGTTTTCCACAGCTCCCAGCGCTCCATAGTCATGGTGCAGACAAACTCCATGAATCTTCAACCAGCGACCATTTAGAAAGAAGCCCTTATCCGCTTGCCAATCCATATAGCGGTAACCAAAAGTCTCCTCTTCTTCATCAACCAAAATGCCATTTTTGTAGAGGCGAGTCTTCAATTGGTAAAGGTAAGGATGATCAATATCCCAAAGCAAAGGTTGGAAAATTGATATGGCTTGTTGGAAAGAATATTTGTCCCCAGACTCAATCACTAGAGAGTCTGTCGCCTGCCAGTCAGACAGTTGCTGCCCATCATACCAGATACTCTGCTCCAAATACACCGACACGGACTGAGTTCCATCATTTGAAACCTTACTTGTAAGCTGAGTTTCCACCCATCCATCTCTTTGTTCCTTTAGCTTGGGACTTTCTATCTTAATCCCATACAAATCCAGATGAACTGCATCTGTAATCAACAATTTTACTTCCCGGTAAATACCGCTACCAGAGTACCAACGACTGCTAGGTTGCTGATTTTCCACAAAAACCGCAAGCTGGTTGGCTGTCCCATCGTTTCTTAGATAAGGGGTGATATCATAAGAAAAGGGTGTATAGCCATTGGGATAATAGCCCAGCACTTGCCCGTTGATATAGACTTGGGCATTCATGTAAACCCCGTCAAACAACAAACGCACCGATACAAGACTGGCATCTTCTTCCAAGTAAAACTGTGTCCGATACCAGGCCTGACCCCCATTTAGCTGGCCACCCTCATTTTGCGCTGGGGAATAATGGTCAAAATCATTGTAAATACTCCAGTCATGCGGCACTTGAATGGCCTGCCAATTTTCCCTCTGAAAATCCGGTGCCAAGGCTTCTTCTTTCCCCACCTCTTGGCTAAAAAACCAGTGATTTCGTAAAACTTCTTCTCTTCTCATACAAACATTCCTCTTTAAACGACTCGATTTACTTGACTATAGCATAAAACAAAAGCGCTTTCAAGACTTCCTCTATCACTCCCTAAATACTCAGAAAAGATTCTATAATTTGTGGAAAAGTCTGAAAATCACTCCATGTTCAAGCAAACTATAATTTTCAAGAAATAAGGTCAAATCTGACAAGAGCGCAAAAAACACCTCTCTGAATGTTCATTCCAGAGAGATGTCCCTTTTGTCTTAACTATTGTAAATCGACTGTCTAAAGTCATCTGAATCTTTGAGATAAGCTTTATAAATCGCTTTTTTCAGTTTTTGAACGGGTGTTTCGATAAACTCAAACTTTTTAGCCGTGGTATTTCCTGCTTTTATTTGAGCAAGTTCTTCTTTAACAGCTTTATTCATAAGCTCTTGTAATTTTTCTTTACTATCAATCACTTCTTCTTTTCCGTTATAATTTATAGTAATTGGTTTTAACTTACCTAATTTATCAACACGCTCAGTTATTTGCTCTTTTTTGAAAGCTGCGTAAGATTTTCCCAAAATGTTATCGAAAATATATTTATCAGATAGCGGTTTACCTTCTTCTTCAGCTTGGTTTTTATATTGATTTGACACATAAGGAACAAATCCTTCATAGTAGCCCAAAGCAGCCATCAATTCAAAGGCTTGTTTTCTAAAGGTGATGTCCCCACTCATACCAGAGTCATTTTGACTAACACCATAAATGGTATCAAACATATCCACTAAATAATATCCATTAGCTTGAATAGTACCTTTATCAGTAAATCCTTTTATAATGTAACGGTTCACTAAAATATTATTATCAATCAAGCTATTGATATCCGATAGTTCTCTCGCTTCATCTAGTGTGATTTCTGAGATTTTTTCACTCTTGTGCGTAGCTTTAACCGCTGGATTTGTATATGTTACTGTCGCTCTAGTTCCTGTCGATGCAATCGGTGTTATTTTTTTGAAATATTTAGTTTTATCTTCTGCTGTAAGTTCCCTTGTTGCTTCCGCTTCTAAATAATCTAAACTATATAACACATCAAAACTTCCATGCATATAAGATTTCAAGTCTGCATCTGTTTTGAATCTATCTGGTGTTTTGTTGTAGAAGCCATTTTTCTTACTTTCATCGTAAACAAAGTTTAAGTTGAAATATGTATCTGTCTCTGGTGTATAAGAGTTCTCGAAGATTCCTCGAGCATAAAACTCCGCAGCTGTACCATCTCGACGACCGTGATTATTAAACAAAACAGTTCTATCTAGTAAGTGCGTCATTTCATGAGAGTAAGTCGCTGAACCTCTATCATCCAGAACTCTATCTATAAAGTAACGGACACCCACTCCATTCGCTTCTGCACCTACATTTTGCGATGGTGAATACAATCCTAGAGGTGTCATAAAGTCTTTAACCCCTTTATCTGCTGTTGGTCCTGATTCTTTAGACCATGTTATTGCTATTCCAGCAGTCACATTTGTCGTATATTTCTTCATCGTATCGACAATTACTCTATTTGTAATTAGTTTCGGACGATTTTCTTCTTTTGTAATTCTGTATAAAGTATCAACATAATCAGCCTGTCTTGTCGCAGTTAATTCTATCAATGCTTTAACTTTTTCTAATTCTTCTTTATACTTAACTGGATTCGTTTTCTCTAAAGAAGTATCCATATACGTTCCGATGTTTCCGTAGGTTACCGTCGCTATGTTAGTTATAGCATACACGCTTGCTTCTTTAATATTTACCAAACCTAATAATGTAGCTACATTTTGTTGTCTTCTACTTTCAATTTGAAGATTTTCAGCTCCATATTTCTCAGGAGGAGTAGTTAATTTTGTATATAAGTCTACTTTTTCATCAGTTTTTTCTTTCGAAGCTTTTTCAACTACGATAGCTTTAGTCGCTTTCTTCAACCACGTATCGCCATCCATATTAGTGAATGTAGTTCTGTTGTAATCTAGGAAATCTAATAATGTTGGTTTATCTGTAATTTTACTAAAGTATTTCTCAAATGTTTTTGGACTATTGGTTAATCTTAATTCATCATAACTCATAGACCCAAGGTGTGTTAACCAATCTAAAGAAGTAAGGTCTTTTTTACCGAATGAGCTTGGATTATACGCTAATATATCACGGATGTTGGTATCTCCAAAATCAATATTATAAAAACGATTGATATAGGATAATCCTAGCAATATTTTCTCTTTATTAGCTTCAATATCACCTTTTACTTTTTCTCTATTTTGTTGATTGTCACCTAAAATACTCAAGGTATGCGCCGCAACTTTTTTCAAACTAGCTTCTAAATCGGTTTTAGTCGCATCGAGTGTTTCTTTAATCGATAATTTTTCAAGATATTCTTTTCGTAGAATTTCTCTTACTTCATCATCCCTTATCTGCGGATTAGTTTTTTGTAATTCTTTTCGTTTTAAGAATAAATCTCGATTTATTTCTATATCTGATGGAGCTAACTGTGATTTTAATTTTTCGTTTGTCAACAAGTCTACATTTCTCATCTCCGCAGTAGCTTCCGTTACGTTTACTGCATTTTCTAACTCACTATTTTCTGGCAGTAAATGCGGTTTGTCTTCTTTAGTACCAACCAAGATTACTTTTGGGCGCATAGCTTTAGTTGTTTCAGTCTTCTCTACTGGATTTGTTAACTCTCCTGTCTCCGGATTAACTTCATAAGTTTTAGTGACGGTTGTTTCCCCTTGTTCACCTGCATCTTCAACCTCTTCTTTTCCTTTCGAAAGTTCAGGGTTATCTTTTCTCAACTCAGTGATTTCTATAGGTGACACTATCTTTTCCACATTTCCAACTTTTACTACTTTGTCTTTAACTGGAATATTTTCAGTTGTAGTTTCTTCTGAGATAGCTCCTGTTTCTTGATTTACTGTGTATTTTGTAGTTGATACTGAGCTACCATTCTCCCCTGGCGTTTCTTCTTCTTGCACATTGTAACTTAAAACTGGCGATGCTTTATAAATTGTCTTAAACGGAATTTCTTGTGATTGAACTGTTGGTTTTGTTCCTACTGCCGTTATTTTCGCTTGCATTGGCTTAGCGACTTTTGTCGTTACATCTGGCTCAGTCAAGTCTCCTGTTTGTTCATTTACTTTGTAAACTTTTATTGTTGTCGTTTCTTCATCCTGACCTTGATTTCTGACTTCTTTGACACCTTTATCAAGTGACTCATCCGCAACAAACTGTTCACCTCTTTTGGTTGTTGAGGTTGTTTCTTCTACATTTCCAACCTTAACAACTCTATCTACTGGATGTTTTTCTATCTTTGTTGAAGTGTTTTCTACTATTTTCCCAGTACTTTCATCAAAACTGTAAGAAGTAGTTGTCACTTCCTTACCATTTTCGCCTGCTACTTCTACTCGTTGCTCTTTGTAATTTAAAGCTGGCGATGCTGTATAGATTGTTTTATATTCTAATACTTTTTCTTTCGTTACTGGACTTGAGACAGTTGGTTTCTTCTGAGAATCTGACTGATCTTGAGGAGCTAAGGGGTCAGGCTGAACAGCTGGTTCTGGTTCGTTTACTGGACTTGGGTTGACCTCTGGAGATGAAGGCGTTTGTTCTGATTGTTTTTGGGTTTCTTGTTGGACAGATTCACCAACATCTTTAACCACCTCAACTGGATTCTCCAGCTGGTTCTCCTCACCCTTTTGTTCCGCAGGAGATTGATCTTCTTCGCGTCCTGATTCCACGACTGGGCCTTCTGGCTCAGAATCTTTGGTCTCAGCAGTTTCTTTAGATGGTGGCTGGGACTCAGTACCTTGTTGGACAAGAGTTTGATTTTCCTCACCCCCTGATTCCACGGCTGGGGGTGCTAGATCTGGTTGCTTCGGCTCGGCTTCGGGTTTGTCAGGTGTTTGTTTCTCGCCTGGTGTTGCTTCTGTACCCGGCGTTTCTTCTGCTCCTGGTCTTGGTTGTCCTATTCCATCAGCTGGTTTTGTCTCTGTCTCATTCTCTACTATTGGAGTTTTTTCAGGTTGAACTGGTCTACCCTCCTCAGGTTTTGGTTCAACTTCTTCCTTCGTTCCAACTGCAATCACCTTGTTCACCGGTTCTTTTGTGATTATATTTTCTATAACTTTGCTAGATTTTTCCCCATTAACGATAGTGACTTCTGTATAGATGGTGCGTTCACCAACAACACCTTCTTGAACAACTTTAGTTTGCCCTTTAGCTAAGGTTGCATCTTCTTGTTCTATCGTTTGGAAAGCAACCTCCTCTGTAGTGACTAGCAATTCTGGTTTCTCTACTGTGGCATTTAACACACCTTCCTCAGGACTTGTTTTATAATCACTATTATCTTCTGCTTTCGGTTGTTCTACTCGGGGATTTCCTGTAACTTCCTCCTTAGCCCCTATAGATCCAATTTCAGCAGGAGCTTGTTTGCTTACAGGAGCTTCAACAATTTTCTCAACTGCGTAGGATGGTTGAGGAGATTGCACAAGGTCTTCAGTCGAGCTAAAATGAGATGCAGTCTGTGGTACAATCTTCTTAGATTGAGGTTCTGAACTGTCCTCCTTTTGAGATAATGCTGGCGACTCTACCTTATCAACAGTAAGTTCCTTGCTACCACTATCTCTTACCAAATAATATCCCGTAAATTCATATCCTTGGACTCTTTCAGGACTTGGTAAAAACTGACCTTCTACCCTTTTAACAAGGACTGGTTGCAATTCTACCAGATTTTCGATAGCAGAGATGGATGCTCCCCAGCCACCAACAGCAAAGACGGTCACAAGGAAGTAAGTCGCTCCCTTTTTTCTCTTGATTAAAGTGAAGGAAAGCAATAATAATCCTGCTCCCAAGATAAACATCCCATCATTAGAAAACAGACCTGTTTCTGGTAATCTTGTAGCCAATTTTCGATAGACAAAATAGTATTCTTTTCCCTCTTTTACCTCAATCTTATTTTCTTCAAACCATTGCAACTCAGATTTCAGCTTTTCAGGTAAATCCTGCTCATCCAAATAATGACTTGAAATTAGTGTTGAAGTCGTTTCTGTAGCCTGTACGGGTTGAGCCCCCATACCAGCAAAAAATAAACTCGTTCCTAGCAAGACTGAACAAGCTCCTATTGCATATTTCCTCAAAGAAAAACGCTGCTTTCTCTCAAATTGAAATTCTTTCATCTCATCTCCCATCATTCATTATTACTGTATATTTAGTATATCAGAAATAGTCTGTATTCACAAATCTTTCTAGTTATTCTCTTATCATTCCTAATTAAAGTAGACAATATACAATAATTTTTAGTTAAATGTATATCAATGTTCTTTGTTTTTCTTAACAAAAACAATACAAAAAGAGCCTGTTGCCAAGCTCTTTAGTCTATTATTTCTTCTCAGCACGGAGGGCTGACAAGATTTGTGTTCGGATATCATCTACACCATTTGGCGTATTTGGTAAAAAGATGGTTTGATTTCCTTTAGAGGCAAAGGTATTCAAGGTATCCAAATACTGGTTGGTCAAGAGGATAGACATGATTTGTTCTTCTGTCATGCCAACATTGGCTTCCTTGAGTTCGGTGATAGACTCTGCCAATCCATCCACAATCGCCTTACGTTGTTGGGCAATCCCCACACCATGAAGGCGGTCTTTTTCTGCTTCGGCTTCAGCTGCAGTGACGATTTTAATCTTGTCAGCTTCTGCCAATTCTTGCGCTGCGACCCGCTTACGTTGCGCCGCATTGATTTCATTCATGGATTGCTTGACTTCTGCATCTGGTTCGACCTTGGTAATCAAGGTTTTCACGATAATGTAGCCGTAAGTAGTCATTTCTTCTGCTACTTGGTGTTGAACTTCAAGGGCAATCTCATCTTTTTTCTCAAACAATTCATCCAAGGTTAATTTTGGAACAGAAGAGCGAAGGGCGTCTTCGATATAAGATTTAATCTGAGATTCTGGACGCATGAGTTTATAGTAGGCATCTGTCACGCTCTGCTCGTTGACACGGTACTGAGTCGCTACATTCATCATAACGAACACATTGTCCTTGGTCTTAGTCTCAACCACAATATCACTTTGCAACAAGCGCAACTGAATGCGTGCTGCAATCGAGTCAATCCCAAAAGGCAAGCGAATATGAATACCGCTATTGGCAACCTTTTGGTATTTCCCAAAGCGTTCAATAATCGCCACCGACTGCTGACGAACCACATAAACCGTACTCAGTGTGACTATCACCAATAGGAGCACACAAACAATCAGAAAAATCATGAAAAATATTGCCATAATGGAACCTCCACAAGTATTTTTCTAGTATTATAGCACATTTAAAGAAGGCTGTGCCGTTTTTACTGCGATTTTTCCTGAAATGTCAATAATTAGAGGTGAATTGTCACATTGTCGTCTAATCTCTTGCTAAAATAACTGGTAAGAAATTAGGTGCACCATGCCAGTTCTTTCTAGACCACCCTTATTTCGATTTTAAACAAATAAGAGTCAAACTGGAAACAGACAGATATTGAGCTAATGTAAATCTGTTTGTGACAAATGTTTTTAATATAATGTTTTACCCCTCAAGTTAATGAAGGGAGTTGTTATATATAGCAATTTTACTCACAATGTAAGTTAGTTTTAATATACAAGCTGCCATACTTCAAGAATTAAGCAATCTTGATGATCTAAATTTATTGTGGTATACTGTTTTTGTCATCGGTTACCGATTACGTTCCTATGGGTTCGTGAGAGGAGGTGAAACTAATGAGCCTTATCATAGAGCTCGCTCTTACTATTATAGCGGATGTTATAGCTGGAATTATCTTGTATTTCGTCTGCAGATGGCTAGATAGTAAGGAGTAGACCGAGTGACTAGCCTATCAACACCCGTTAAATCACTAAGATACGTCAAAAAAGCCCTTAACTACGGCAATAGTTAAGGGCTTTGGTGTTCTAATGAACCTTATCAATTAACTATATTCTAGCATATAAGTCCTAATATTTCAAGCATTAAGTAAGGTTGATGATCTAAATTTAGTGTGGTATAATACTTTTGTCATCGGTTACCGATTACGTTCCTTACGGTTCGTGAGAGGAGGTGAAACTAATGAACCTTGCCCCAGAGCTCGTTCTTACTATTATAGCGGACGTCATCGCAGGAATTATCTTGTATTTCGTTTGCAAATGGCTAGATGGTAAGAAGTAGACCGAGTGACTAGTCTATCAACACCCGTTAAATCGCTAAGATACGTCAAAAAAGCCCTTAACTACTGCAATAGTTAAGGGCTTTGGTGTTCTAATGAACCTTGCCTATCAAGTTTATTCTAACATACAGGTCCAGATATTTCAAGCATTAAGTGAGGTTGATGATATAAATTTATTATGGTATACTATTTTTGTCATCGGTTACCGATTACGTTCCTATGGGTTCGTGAGAGGAGGTGAAACTAATGAGCCTTATACCTGAGCTTGCTCTTACTATTATAGCGGATGTTATAGCTGGAATTATCTTGTATTTCGTCTGCAAATGGCTAGATGGTAAGAAGTAGACCGACTGACTAGCCTATCAACACCCGTTAAATCGCTAAGATACGTCAAAAAAGCCCTTAACTATGGCAGTAGTTAGGGGCTTTGGTGTTCTAATGAACCTTATACACTAACTACATTCTAGCATATAAGCCCAGATATTTCAAGAGTTTTATTTATTTTTTTTAAGTGCCTTAGGTATCTTAAAAGTCTATAATGAAGTTAGCCATCTAGTATCAAAAAACCGACTAGCTCTTATGAACTAGTCAGTTTTTCATCAATGCGCCAACATTTCTTGGGCGATTTCTTGGCCAGATAGGTTATCTGGGTAATAGGTTGGCCAGTTATCCATTTCTTCAAAGAGGGCTTCTTGGCTTGTGCCTCCAAAGAAGATATGGAAATGTTCTGCCTTAACTGGGGCAATATTGTGGTCACTAAACTGAACATATTTGAATTGTCCAGCATCCGCATCTGTGGCTTCAAAAAGGAAGCGCACGCCACGATTGCCTTTCTTGTAAGTCAAGATTTTCTTACCGACATACTTGTAAGTATATTTCTTACTTTGTCCACCTTGAACAAATTCCATAGTGTTATCAGTGATATTAATCTTAGTCACATCTGTCTGATAGCCTTTTGTATAGTAGGCCTTGTACTCAGCCTGGGTCATCTTACCAGTCAACTTAGCCTTGTAGTCAAAGACTTGGTCAAACGTGCCATCTTCAAGGAAAGGATAAACTGATTGCCAGTTACCTGCATAGTTACTCAAGGTGCGGTCCTTGACGTCTGCATCCTCAAAGTAACCATTTTGGACTGTCTTCGTATCTTCTTCCTTTTCAGGCTCAATTGCTGGGCCTTCTTGGTCTGTTGTTTGTTTCAAAGCTTTGAGGTTTTTCTCCATGATAGAGATATAATTTTCTCCCGCCTTGGTATCTTCTTCTGTCAGACTTTCTAAAGGATTGAGGACATCTGTTTTGACACCTGCTTCTTTTGAAAGTGTATTAGCAAGGGCTTGTGAAGCATTTTCTTCAAAGTAGATATAGGCGATTTTATTTTTCTTGACGTACTCTGTCAATTCTGCCAAACGTGCAGCTGATGGTTCTGCATCTGGAGAAAGTCCTGAGATAGCGACTTGTTTGAGCCCATAGTCTAAAGCGAGATAGTTAAAGGCTGCGTGTTGCGTTACAAAGCTCTTTTGTTTGGCTTGAGACAAGCCTTCTGCATAAGCCTTATCCAAGGCTTGTAATTTTTCGATATAGGCAGATGCGTTCTTTTCAAAGGTCTCTTTTTTATCAGGATAATCTGCTGACAAGCTATCACGGATGTGCTCTACAAGTTTAATAGCACGAACTGGTGACAACCAAACATGGGGATCAAACTCATGGTGATGGCCTTCTTCTCCATGGTCATGGTCTCCCTCTTCTTCCTCACCACCTGGCAAAAGCAACATATCACCTGTCGCCTTGATAGTTTTCACCTTTTTCTTATCCAAAGTATCTAGCAATTTAGGTACCCATGTTTCCATGTTTTCATTTTCATAAACGAAGGTATCTGCGTCTTGGATTTTGGCAACTGCCTTGGCAGACGGTTCGTATTCATGAGGTTCTGTACCAGCACCGATGAGGAGTTCTACATTAGCAGTATCTCCTGCGACTTGCTTGGTAAATTCATAGACAGGGTAAAAGGTTGTCACGATATTGAGTTTGCCATCTGCCTGCTTTTGATTGGAACAAGCCACTAAAAACAAGGCACATAGACTGGCTAGTAATAAGCTAATTTTTTTCATCTTAGTCTCCTATTTGATAAAACGTCTTACTAAACTGATTAGCAAGAAAACAGTTACAAAAATAATAGTAATACTTGCACTTGCAGGTGTTTCTGCATAGTAGGAAATGTAAAGTCCTGCTACCATTCCCAAAAATCCAATCGCACTGGCAAGCAGCATAACCGATTTAAAGTTTTTCCCCAGACGCAGGGCAATACTAGCTGGCAAGACCATAATGGTCGACACCAAAAGAGCTCCTGCAGCAGGAATCATAAGGGCAATGGCCACCCCCGTCACCATGTTAAAAAGAATGGACATGGTACGAACAGGCAAGCCATCCACAAAGGCCGTATCCTCATCAAAGGTCAAAATGTACATCGGACGAAGGAAGAGGAAGGTCAAAATCAAAACAACTGCCGCAATGACAAAGAGGGAAAGCACCTGCTCCTCACTGATAGTCACGATTGAACCAAAAAGGTACTGGTCCAAACTCATAGAACTAGAGCTTTTCCCCTTGCTCATGACAATCAGAGAAACAGCCAGACCTGTTGACATGAGGATAGCTGTCCCGATTTCCATAAAGCTCTTGTAAACCGTACGTAGATACTCCAGAAAGACCGCCGCAATCAAGACAATAGCAATAGTTGAAATAGTCGGAGAAATCCCCAGAACCAGACCAAAGGCTACTCCTGACAGGGAAACGTGACTGAGGGTATCGCTCATCAAACTCTGACGGCGCAAGATAAGGAAGGTCCCCAATACTGGCGAGAAAAGACTCATGGCAATAACGGCCAGAAAGGCACGTTGCATAAAGTCATAAGATAACAAACTAAGCATGGCCCACCTCCTGATCATTCTCATGAACGTTGAAACAACGCCATGGCGAGTCTTGGTTACGGACTAGATGAATATTGCGGTCCGCATAGTCCTTAACTTCTTCAGGGTCATGGGTAATCATCAAAACAGCCTTGCCATGATGATGGGCGCTGTGGTGCATGAGTTCATAAAATTCATTTTTACTTCCTGCATCCATCCCCGTTGTCGGCTCATCTAGGATAAACACATCTGGATCCGAAGCAAACATACGCGCGATCACCGCTCGCTGCTTTTGTCCTCCAGATAGAGACCCCAAGCGTTTGTCTCGGTGTTCCCACATACCAACTGAGTCCAAACTAGCCTTAATATGCTCCTCATCATGAGCATTCAAACGACGGAACCAACCTTTTCGCGGATAGCGACCCGACTTGACAAACTCATAAACCGTACTTGGAAAACCTGCATTAAAACTGGCAATCTGCTGAGGAAGATAGGCTATTCTCAATTTCTTACCCTGCGTATTTGTCTTTGAAATGGTCACCTTTCCAATGCGTGGCTGAAGGATTCCAAGACTGGCCTTGATGAGTGTCGTCTTAGCCGCCCCATTTTCCCCTGTCAAGGTAACAAATTCCCCACTATCAACACTATAATTGATATGTTCAAGAACGGGCTCCTTATCATAATAGAAGGATAAATCCTCTACCGTAATATATCTCATTATTTGATTTCTCCTACTAAAGCAGTCAAAAACCGCTGAATCACTTTTTGTTCATTTGGAGTAAACTGAATCGCCACTTGTTCATAGGTTAAAAGTGTATGCTCATGGTGATGATGATGCTCCTCAGCGATTGGACGAGCCAAATCAGTCAATTGATAAAAAATCACACGTGCATCCTTAGGATCTTTAGACGTTTCCAACATCCCTTCCTTGACCAAAGACTTAATGGCCTTGGTAACTGCCGCCTGACTGACATTGAGGCGACGCGCCAACTCTGAATTTGTTAAAGATTCCTCTGACAATAGCATGAGAATGTGCTCCTGGGTATTGGTCAGGGCCACCTCGCTAGTGCAATGACCTATTAGGATTTCATGTTGGTTTTCCGCCTGTAAAATTACCTCATTCAAAAAGGCATCAATATCCTTCGCTAGCTGTCTCATATCTGACTCCTTTCCTTTTTAACTTCTCTTTTTTAAGAGAAAAATACTATTCTGTAGAATTTTATTTACCAGTTAATTATATCACAAGCAAAAAAAGAGTCAAGAAAAAACGTAAAAATCGGCTTTATTCTTGAACTCTTCCATACTATTATCTATTGAAATTCCTTGATATCTCCATCATAAGTCGCCCAGTCTTTGCTGAAAAAGCGCTCATTCAGATGGTAAGTCGGAGCTGGTGTGGGATTGGATAGGAAAGGATCAACTGCCTTGTCAAAAGCCAACCAACCCAACCAACCAAGGTGAATGGTGTCTTTCATAAAGAAAGGCTCCCCGCCGTCCTTAGAAAAATCTGCTATATTGGTAAAACCTTGACTCTCTAACTGGTAGCGAATCTTCTGCACCGTTTGTTGGTACATATCCTCTCGTAGACCAGCATAGTCCATCCATTTTTTATTAACAGGTGGAATGATAAAAATCGGGTTTACCTTAGATTTAGAAAACTGGGTTAACACCAACTGCAGGTCATTATACTCCGGTGATTTAAGGTAGGTAAAGTTTTTCTGAGAGTCCTTTAATTTCTTCAGATCCTTCTTGATCTGCGTATTATAGAAATAATTTTCCATTCCCAGATCATTATTGGAAGTATTCTTTTCAGCATCTGCTTTAACAATATCTTCTATGACTTGATAAGAAAACTGGTCTGGCAAGGTCTTTAAATACTTAACTACATGCTTATCATAATTGACATAGCCTCTAACTGAAAACTGACCAAAAAAGGAAGCTTGGCGTTCATTAAACCGAGCCAATAATTCAATCATTTCATTGTCTGCTGTCGACAATTCTTCTTTACTTGCTAACTTCTGAACCAAATCCTTCATAGCTACGTTGGGAAACTGCTGTAGTAAGCGAGTCGCTGCATATTGACTAGCCTGATCTCCAGATTGATGTTCCAGAAAACTGGTCAACTGGTCTCCATTAAAATACTGCTGGAAGGCTGCTGGCTCATAGCCATTTTTACTGAACCACTGAGGTGAGATAACATACACAACTTGTTTATCCTCCAGCTGTGGCAACATCTGTTGCATCCCAAAATACTGATTGAGCGAGGCAGCTCCCCTCTGTCCTAAAAGATAGGGGCGATAAGAGCGATTGTATTTCTCAGCTAATACCGCAGGATGAGCACCGTCAAAACGAAGCCATTCACTAGAGCCAAAGAAGGGAACAAAACGCATATTTGGATCAGATAGGGCTCTGACTTTTTGACTTCGCTCCTTAAAACTATCGATAGTAGTAGCCACCGCTGAACGCTTTTCAGCTCCTAGATTATGACGCATCTCAGTAGGATAAAAGAAAATGAGCAGAAAAACCAACAAACCAGCTATCAAGACCGGTCCGAAGATCATCCATAAGCGTTTAAGCATTTTGTAGCTCCACAATACCAGCTATGATTTTATTAGCTGTATTCCAGTCATCGCGACCAAACTCTGTCACAGGGACACGAATGTCAAAACGGTTCTCAATCTCCACAATCAACTCAACCGTTCCCATACTATCCAAGACACCTGCATCAAAAAGATCTTCATCCATCATGTCAGAAACATCTTCCATAAACAACTCATCAATAATTTCGATAACTTCTGATTTGATATCCATATTTTATTTCCTTTATTTTTTAAACCATAAATCATTCAAAAATCCAGAAAAGATTAAGAATGACAGCATGACGACATGGAAGGTGACAACCATGCCAAGCAACTGAATCCAGCGATTCTCAGGTAGAGCAGCTTTCCCTGCTTTTTTCCGTTCCTTATTGAGCGTTTTTTTCTTACGAACCCAAGCGTCATTGATGACCAAGCCCAGTCCATGAAAGAGTCCATAGGCAATATAGTACCAGGTCACTCCATGCCAAAATCCCATAATCAGCATATTTACAATGTAGGCCACACTTGAGGTTACATTGCGATTTTTAAAGACTTTCTTTCTGGTTAACACCATGACCATTCGCATAAAGACAAAGTCACGGAACCAGAAAGATAGACTCATGTGCCAGCGATTCCAAAATTCCTTTAAATCCCTTGATAAAAAAGGTTTGTTAAAGTTGATAGGGCTACGGATTCCCATTAAGTTTGAAATGGCTAAGGCAAACATAGAGTAACCTGCAAAGTCAAAGAAGAGCTCCAGACCAAATGTATACATAACTGCCAAGGCATAGAGGTTAAAGAAGCCACCTGACTGCAAGGCTAAATTCTTCAAAGGAGGCAACAAGGTTTCTCCTAAAACATGAGCTAGGATAAACTTGTACAAAAAGCCCCACATGATATAGCGAACAGATTCATCCAGCATATCCATCAACTCATCTCGCTCAGGAATGGTCTGATAATTTTCATTAAAACGCTTAAAGCGATCGATTGGACCACTTGAAAAAGTCGGCATGAAGAGAAGAAAGCGGAGGAATTCCCAGAAGGTAAAATCCTTAATCACTCCATCTCTCAGCTCGATGATAATCCCAACCGAACGAAAGGTCAGGTAAGAAATTCCCAAAAATCCAAGCAAAGACTGTGTTCCATTGATAGCCGGCTGCACCTTGACAAAGATAATCGGAAGGAGGGACAGAAAACTAACTAAGTAGAAGACCCACTTGCCATCCTTACTTTTTCTATAATGCTTGTAGAAGAGTACGAGCACTATTTCCCAGCAAAGGTAAATACCCAAGGCAGCCAACTGATTAGTCTTCCCACCTACCAACATGGTGACAATAAAGAAGAGACTTACCAGCACTTCATACCAGGCAAAGCGTTTCTTGAAAAAGAGACCGATAAAGATGGGCAAGGTTGCAGCAATCACATAGACAAAATACTGAGGATTGCCGTATGGCTCTAAATGAGGAAGCTGTTGAAAGAACTCCATCATCTCTTATTCACCTCGTTAATCAATCCTTTGATGTCAATCTTTCCATTTGGAGTCAGTGGCAAACTGTCTCGGTAAAGGAATTTAGACGGCATCATGTAGGACATCATGATATCTGTTAAATCTTCCTTGATAGCCTTGGTAATATCAATATCTCGCTCAAACTGCTCACGAACACCGTCTTTCAAGATGACATAAGCCAATAGATTTTGCACCTTGTGGTCTTTATTATAACGTGGCACAGCTACAGCAGACTCGATAAAGCGAGACTTATTGAGATTTTGAGAGACATCTTCTAACTCAATGCGGTAACCGTTGAACTTAATCTGGAAGTCCATGCGTCCGCCGTAGAGAAGTAAGCCTTCATCTGTCATGGTTCCCACATCGCCTGTGTGATAGGCTGGTAGACCTTCAAACTCAAAGAAGGCTTCTGCTGTTTTTTCAGGATTATTCATATATCCTTTTGAAACAGCTGGCCCAGAAACAATGATTTCTCCCTGTTCGCCATTTGGCAATTTATTTCCGTCCTCGTCAATGATAAATGTTGGAGAATCAGCCTTGGTATAGCCGATTGGTAGGCGTTTGAGAGTCGCTAACATCTCGTCTGTCACGGCAACTGCTGACAAGGCTACTGTCGCTTCTGTTGGGCCGTAGGCATTGATAATACGGGCATTTGGGAAACGCTCGCGCAGTTTTTGAGCCGTTTTAACCGTCAATTCTTCGCCATCAAAGTAAAAATGCGTGATACCAGGCATTTTCTCACTGTTGAAGTCTTCTGACAACATGGCCATATCCGCAAAAGAAGGGGTTGATGTCCAGATAGCGATTGGCAATGAAAAGATGGTTGCAAAAAGTTGCTTAAAGTCCTGAGTGATGGCTGCAGGAAGAGCAAAAAGTGTACCACCAAGTGCTAATGTCGGTGCCCAGTACATGACAGATAGATCAAAAGAATAAGGTGGTTGAGCCAGCATTTGCGGACGACTCGGTGTCGCAAATTCCTTGTCCGTAATCATCCAGTTGGTAAAGCTGAGGAGATTATCATGTGAAATCTGCACTCCCTTTGGCTTACCAGTCGTACCAGAAGTAAAGATGATATAGTAATTATCATCGCCCTTGACTGGATGTGTGATTTCATAGTTATTCCCTTGAGCAAAGGCTTCTTGAACCTGAGCTAGAGTCATCATAGGTGTTGAAACCTGCTCCAATGGAAAGTCTGAAATGGCAATGATCAAGCTTGGCTCTGCTACCTCTAAAATAGCCGAAACTCGCTCTAAGGCCGAATGGCTATCAATTGGAATGTAGGCGTGACCTGACTTAGTCAGCGCTACAAAAGTTGCCAACATTTCATATTCTTGGCCACCAAAAACGACCACAGGAGACTTCTCAGGCAAGCCTAGTTGGTCAATGGCTGCAGCCAAACTATCCGAATCAGCCTTCAAATCGCCATAAGTGTGTTCCTGCCCCAAAACATTATAAACAGGATAGCTAGGCTGGGTCTGAGCAAAATGCTCTATGGTTTCAATCATATCTACTATTGGTTTATTTGACACAATAGGAATTCTCCTTCAAGTTAAAATTCATTATAGATAAAGCTTCCTTGACCCTGGCCAAGATAGCTAAAGAAGTAAAGCAGCCCTAGAAAGATAAGAAAATACAAGGCTGTCCGACCAAGAAAGAGGTACAATTCTTTTCTCTGTTTCATCAAGAAAAACCATTCATTTCTGTAATTTTTCGCTAAAATAAGAGTGATTCTTACTAGCTTATTTTTCTACCATTGTACCACTTTATATAGTATTTTTTCAATTGTTTACCGTATGTTTTCAATAGATTTCAGTTTATTTTAAGAATTATGCGGTTTTTCTATGTATATTTCAAAAGAAAAGAACCCGAGATTTTCATCTCAAGCTCTATCAAAATAATTGTTTTCTAATACTCAATGAAAATCAAAGAGCAAACTAGGAAGCTAGCCGCAAGCTGTACTTGAGTACGGTAAGGCGACGCTGACGTGGTTTGAATTTGATTTTCGAAGAGTATAAACTAGAAAAGTGAGAATACGAGAACGGCCAAGGCTGCACCAATAACAGGTCCCACAACAGGAATCCAGGCATAAGACCAGTCTCCGTCTCCCTTGTTTGAAATTGGAAGGATACTGTGCATGATACGAGGTCCAAGGTCACGCGCAGGGTTCAAGGCATAACCTGTTGTCCCACCTAATGATAGACCGATACCGACAATCAAGGTCCCCACTGCAAAGGTTCCGATACCTGCCTGAAAATCGTAAAGACCCAAAGCAAAGATTGTCAAGACCAATACAAAAGTTCCAAGGATTTCGCTGATCAAGTTTGATACAGTATCTTTGATGGCCGGTCCTGTGCTGAAAGTAGCCAAAATATTTCCTGCATTTTCTTCTGCCTCATAATGCGGTTTGAATTGCAACCAAACCAAAATCTGACCCAGCATAGCCCCTGCGAACTGGGCTAAGATATAAGGGAAAACGGAAGCCCAAGGTAAGTCACCTTTTAAAGCCACACCAATCGTCACAGCTGGGTTTAAATGAGCTGGACTGAGCTTGCCAGATACAAATACTGCAACCGCAACTGCAATTCCCCACCCCACAGTAATCACAATCCAACCTGAGCTATTGCTCTTGGTTTTAGGAAGAACCACACCTGCAACAACACCATTTCCTAGAAGAATCAGGATTAAAGTTCCTAAAAATTCTCCAAATAATTCATTCATCATCTTTCTGTCTCCATTGAAAAGAAGGAGGGGTAGACTAGGAGTCCTGCCCTCCACCTCTTTTATTTTTTCTTAATTTTTTAATTCTGCTAAATCGTTGTTAGCAAGAGCTGATTCGACATCCGCACGGTAAGTTGCTTTTTCATCTTCTGTCCATTCATAGAATCGTCCCATTTCATCCAAAACTGGCTCAACGATGCTATCCAAACTATCACGCATAAAGAGCATATGGTTGGTACGACGAAGAAGGAAGTCAACTGGGCTAAGAGCTAACTCATTACGCATTGCATAGTGAAGGGACAAAGTATCTGCCAAACTGAGTCCTGGCGCTTGTTCCAAACTATGAGCAAGAGCAAAGACTTTCGGTGCATTTGAACCGTAAAGATTTGCTAGGTAGTGAGCTTCCTTGCTATCCAAACCACGTGACACTCCAAGTTGCGCAAAGGCTTCGATTTCTGAGTCTACATTTGCTGGGTTCAATTCCCCACCTGAAACAGGGTAAGTCTTAGAATTGATGAGTTTAAAGCTACGGTCAAATTCTGCTTTGAGGATGTCAACCACGCGCTCCATAGCTCCTTCAGCCATCTTACGGTAGTCTGTGATTTTACCACCAGCAAGGGTCAAGAGACCATTATCATCTCGGTCCAAGCTAGAACCACGAGAAACTGCAGATGGGTCCAAATGTTTCTCAGAGGTACTGCTTTCAATCTTGCTGACAGCAGACTCAACATCTTCACGCGTTTTTTCTTTAGAGAGATAAGATTCAACAGTCGCAATCAAGTTGTTAAAGCTTTCATCACTGATAGTTCCGTTATTTCCTCCATTGTAGTCCGAAGCACTATTGCCTGCGATCAATGGACGAAGACCTGCCCAGCTACTTTCAATGTCAGCAACTGTAATATTCGCTTCTGGGAAGCGGTTGTTGACAATGCCAAGTAGATAATCTACATCTTCCTGAGTCACTTTCGGATGTTCCAAATCACCTGTGTAGTCTGTATCAGTTGTACCGAAGTAAGTCTTGTTTTCACGTGGGAGAACAAAGACCATACGACCGTCACCCAAGCCTGTGTCAAAGTAAACTGGCTGTGAAACCTTGATCTTGCTTGAATCCACTACCAGGTGAACTCCCTTAGTTGGACGCATTTGTGAGAATTGGGTTCCCTTATTAGATAAATTGCGTACCTTGTCGCTCCAAGGACCTGTCGTGTTGATAACCAGACGAGCTTTGATTTCAAAGACTTGGTCTGTCAAGAGATCACGAGCTACAACACCTGTAATCTTGCCACTTTCATCAAAGAGGAAGCCTTCTGCCTTAACGTGGCTGGCAATGAGGGCACCGTCTTGGTTGGCACGTTTGATGTTTTCAATCACGAGACGCGCATCGTTGTTACGGAAGTCAAGGTAAACCCCACCTCCTACCAAACCTTCTTTCTTCAAGTTTGGCTGGCGTTCCAAGACTTCTTCCTTGCTCAAAACCTTGTTGGCAGCTGGTGTATTGTTGACACCTGCCAAAAGGTCGTACAAGTCCATGGCTACTTTAAGACGGAAGAGGCTAAAGGTTGCTCCATCTTCATCGTAAACTGGCAAGAGCATTGGGTCCGGTTTTGGAATGTGTGGTGCGATTTGTTGAACCACTGCACGTTCAGAAACTGTATCTGAGACCACTTCTACGTCAAATTGCTTAAGGTAACGAAGTCCTCCGTGAACCAATTTAGTTGAACGGCTAGATGTCCCTTCTGCGAAGTCCTGCATTTCAATCAAACCAGTCTCAAGACCGCTAGCTGCCGCCTGCAAGGCTACACCAGCCCCTGTGATTCCTCCACCGATAATCAAGAGATCCAGGGTTCGTTCCTTCATTTTTTTAATTGATAATTCACGTGTTTTCTTTGAAAATTCCATATTTACACACTTTCTAAATAAATCGCTTTATTCTGCCAGTATTAGTCGTCTACTTCCGCAAAGACTTGCGTTGCTTTCACAGCCTTCTTCCAGCCCTTGTAGAGTTGTTCCTTGCGAGATTCGTTCATAGATGGCTCAAAGAGTTCTCCTGTCTCGTTCAAGAGTTTCAACTCATCCAAGTCCTTCCAATAGCCTACTGACAAACCTGCTAGGAAAGCTGCCCCCAAAGCTGTTGTTTCCAGGTTTTTAGCACGTGCGATGTCGATTCCCAAAATGTCAGCTTGGAACTGCATGAGGAAGTTGTTCATAGCTGCTCCACCATCCACTTTCAATACTTGAATAGCTGTCTGCGCATCCACTTGCATGGTGTCGATGATGTCACGTACTTGATAAGCGATAGATTGCAAAGTCGCCTTGATAAAGTCTTCTTTGCTTGTTCCACGAGTCAAACCAAAGACGGAACCACGAGCATTTTGGTTCCAGTATGGAGCTCCTAGACCTGTAAAGGCTGGCACGACATAAACTTCATCATCATTGTGAGAATCACGAGCGTATTTTTCAGATTCTGGTGAATTTTCAACCATGCGAAGACCGTCACGAAGCCACTGAATAGCACTTCCTGCGATGAATATTGAACCTTCCAAGGCATAGTAAACCTTGCCGTTGATTCCGTAACCAATCGTTGTCAAGAGGTTGTTTTCAGACAACTGCATCTCTTCCCCAGTATTCATGATGATAAAAGAACCTGTTCCATAAGTATTTTTAACCATACCAGGTTCAAAAGCCAACTGTCCAAAGAGGGCTGCCTGTTGGTCCCCAGCCATACCTGAGATTGGAACTTCACCACCGTAGAAATGGAATGGAGCTGTCTTACCGTAAATTTCAGAGTTAGAACGAACTTCTGGAAGCATAGCCTTCGGAATGTTGAGAATTTCCAAAATCTCATCATCCCATTTGAGTTCTTTAATGTTATAAAGCATGGTACGAGCTGCATTTGAGTAGTCAGTCACGTGAGTCGCACCGTCAGTCAATTTCCAAACCAACCAAGTATCGATAGTACCAAAGAGCAATTCACCCTTTTCTGCTCTCTCTTGAGCGCCCTCTACATGATCCAAAATCCAACGAACCTTGGTAGCTGAGAAGTAAGCATCGATGATCAAACCAGTCTTTTCATGGAATTTTTCCACATAACCTTGGCTTTTTAGTTGTTCAGCCAAAGGTGCTGTCTGGCGTGATTGCCAAACGATAGCGTTGTAGATAGGAAGTCCTGTTTTCTTATCCCAGACAACCGTTGTTTCACGCTGGTTAGTAATCCCGATTGCCTCAATTTGATTTGGCTTGACACCACTTTCGATGAAAGCACCCGCAATAACTGACTGTACTGAGTTCCAAATTTCATTGGCATTGTGCTCAACCCAACCTGCCTGAGGGAAAATCTGAGTAAACTCTTTTTGGCTCGAGCTGACCTTTTCTCCTTTTTTATTAAAAATAATGGCACGAGAACTTGTTGTTCCCTGGTCAATAGCCATGATGTATTTTTCTTGTGACATGTGCTGTCCTCCTGATAAAGATCTTGAGGATGTTTCCTCTTTACACTTACTAGTATATAAAATAAAGCGCTTTCTTGTTCATCAACTTTTTTTAATTTTTAAAAAAATGTGAGGAGATTGTGTGAATTTCACAAAAAAGACCTGGAACAACCAAGCCTTTTAAGTGAATAATAACTGACGAATCCCTGCCAAATCTTCCATATCCAAGTCGTTTTTTAAATAATAGACTGGGGTCTGTTCTTTCTTATGAATGGGGTTATTGGTAACCAGTAAATCATAATGCCGAGTTCGGTCATAGGCCTCAATGGTAATAAAACGGTTGTATTCCAAATACCGTTTCAAAATGGCTGCCATCCTTGAAAAGACAAGAAAACCAGATGTCAAATCCAGACCAATCCGCATATGCTGGCCACCGTTTTCAGCCATATATTCGATTAACTGGAGCCATTCCCAGAAAATTTTCTTATCTAAGTCTGTCCCCTGATGAAAAGCAGGTAGAGCATGAAAAATCTCTTCTGCTGTCTCTTTAAAATCATGTTCCATCAGCAAATAGGGATGACGATTCTCCAACTGGTACTTGTAGCGATCCTGTAAAATATAGCCCTTATAGAGATAGACTTGAGCACAAAGCTGACTGAGTTCATAGGTGACATGGTCCTCTGTATAACCGCCCAGCAACTCCTCCTTTTTCATTTCTTGAATCAATTGCGTCAGTAAATCTACCAACTGCCCTCCAAAACCAAGGATATACTCCATAGTATGAAGAGGAAGAATACGATGAGATAGGAGGAAAGAGAAGAAAATCATCATCTCACCATCCTCAGTCCCCAAAGGAATGTGTTGCCCAGCAAAAAAGGACGGAGCCTTTCTCAGCAAACGAAGGTAGAAAATATTGTCAAAATACCCTCGCATTTTCTCTTCTATGACTTGAAACTGACAGGCATTGACACGGAGACGTTGTTGACTGATATGAGCCCAGAGAACCAAGTCCAATTTCTGGCCCGAAGACAAGCTTGCACCGCAGATTTCTTCTAGTGTAGCAATTTCCTGCTTTCTCTCTGGTTTCTGCATGTGACCTTCCCACTCCTGACTTGACCAGACCTTGCGGAAAAGACAGAAATAGAAATAGCGAATCTGATGCTCTGGACCTCGCCAACGTCCATTTTGGATGGATAAATCAAATTCTGACAAAATCTGATTTAAACCAGCCAAGTGACGACCAAGCGTGGCCTCGCTAATCATCAATTCTTGAGCCAGTTGATGGGCTAGAAACTGTTGGTGGTAGAGAAGATAGACCAAAATCTGATATTTAACAGCATTCTCCAAAAACAAGCTCCGAATATCTCTTCCCTTGGTAGCTGCACCGATTGACAGGCGCAGATTTTCATCTTCTAAGTGAATAGTCAGCTCTAAGCCACTGTCCAAAGCCTTGTCATTGAGCAGGGTGACATATTTGGTTAGGGTTGCTTTTGAAAATCCTGTTTCCTCCATTACAGCCTTGACGGTCGTCTGAGACTCTTGTAATAGAAAGGAAAGGATTGAAAATTGGCCAGATTCAGCCTTTTCCATCAAGTCTCCTAAATACATTTGTTACCCCTTTCATTTTCTACCTTAAGCATAGCATAAATCTTAGAAATGCTGAAATAATCTGTTTCTCTTTTTATTTTCATGCTGATTTCCTGGTCCATTATCCTAAAAATCAGCAAACACACGGCTCCACCTTTGGGCATTTTTATGCTAAAATAGTAGCTATGGATAAAATTATTAAAACTATATCAGAAAGCGGAGCCTTTCGTGCTTTTGTCCTTGATAGCACAGAAACCGTCCGCACTGCTCAAGAAAAACACCAAACCCAAGCTAGCTCAACTGTAGCGCTTGGTCGAACTCTTATCGCTAGCCAGATTCTCGCAGCCAATGAAAAAGGAAATACCAAACTAACAGTGAAGGTACTGGGCTCTAGCTCTCTAGGTGCTATCATCACCGTCGCTGATACCAAAGGGAACGTCAAAGGCTACGTTCAAAATCCTGGTGTTGACATCAAAAAGACTGCAACTGGTGAAGTCCTAGTCGGACCTTTTGTTGGAAATGGTCAATTTCTCGTTATCACAGACTACGGCATTGGAAATCCTTATACTTCCTTGACCCCACTCATCTCTGGAGAGATTGGTGAAGACCTTGCCTTTTACCTTACTGAAAGCCAACAAACACCTTCAGCAGTCGGCCTCAATGTCCTTTTGGACGAGGAAGACAAGGTCAAGGTTGCAGGTGGTTTCCTAGTTCAAGTCTTACCAGGAGCCAAGGAAGAAGAGATTGCTCGCTTTGAAAAACGCATCCAAGAAATGCCAGCTATCTCGACTCTTCTGGAAAGTGAAGACCATATCGAAGCCCTTCTCAAGGCTATCTACGGGGACGAGGCCTACAAGCGTCTTTCTGAAGAAGAAATCCGTTTCCAATGTGACTGTAGCCATGAACGCTTTATGAACGCTCTTGCTAGCCTTCCAAGCTCAGACTTACAGGAAATGAAAGAGGAAGACCACGGAGCAGAAATCACTTGTCAATTCTGCCAAACTACCTATAACTTTGATGAAAATGACCTGGAGGAACTCATTCGTGACAAATCTTAATACACCTTTTATGATTGGCAATGTTGAGATTCCCAATCGTACTGTTTTAGCACCCATGGCTGGCGTGACCAACTCAGCCTTTCGTACCATCGCAAAAGAACTCGGAGCTGGACTCGTTGTCATGGAAATGGTCTCTGACAAGGGAATCCAATACAACAACGAAAAAAACCTGCACATGCTTCATATCGATGAAGGCGAAAACCCTGTCTCTATCCAACTTTTTGGTAGCGATGAAGACAGCCTAGCACGCGCAGCAGAATTCATCCAAGAAAACACTAAGACCGATATCGTCGATATCAACATGGGCTGTCCAGTTAATAAAATCGTGAAGAACGAAGCTGGCGCTATGTGGCTCAAGGATCCAGATAAGATTTACTCTATCATCAACAAGGTTCAATCTGTCCTTGATATTCCACTTACTGTCAAAATGCGTACAGGCTGGGCTGATCCATCTCTTGCAGTAGAAAATGCCCTCGCTGCTGAAGCTGCAGGTGTTTCTGCCCTTGCTATGCACGGCCGTACCCGTGAGCAAATGTATACAGGCCACGCAGACCTTGAGACCTTGCACAACGTAGCTCAAGCTCTGACCAAGATTCCCTTCATCGCCAACGGTGACATCCGTACAGTCCAAGAAGCCAAACAACGTATCGAAGAAGTTGGTGCTGACGCAGTCATGATTGGCCGCGCTGCCATGGGAAATCCTTACCTCTTCAATCAAATCAATCATTACTTTGAAACAGGAGAAATCCTCCCTGATTTGACCTTTGAAGATAAGATGAAAATCGCCTACGAACACTTGAAACGTTTGATTAACCTCAAAGGGGAAAACGTCGCAGTTCGTGAGTTCCGTGGCCTCGCTCCTCACTACCTCCGTGGAACATCTGGTGCAGCTAAACTCCGTGGAGCCATTTCACAAGCTAGCACCCTAGCAGAGATTGAGGCTCTCTTGCAATTAGATAAGGCTTAATAGACAAAAACCCGTAACTATCTTAAAGTTTACGGGTTTTCTTTGATTTATACAGGCAAGCAATATCTATATGAAATTAGTCATTCTCCGTCTTTTTTCCTTTTAATAGATAAACACCTACTAGAGATATAAGACCTAAGAATTCCATAAGCAACGTTGACATTGTTCCAGTTGATGGGAGCGCTTGCTTATCTTTTTTATCTGAATTTGAACGATTTTCACTCATTTGATTTGCTTTATCAGCAAGAAGAACCATTTCCTTATCATCAGATTGAGTTTTTCCTTCCCTATTTGCCTCTGGCTCGGCAACCATTTGTTTTTTAGGAAGCATTTTAATCGCAAACAAACTGAAATGACTCGTTTTGAAAACGACTTGCCCATTTTCAACTGTTGATGGGAGCAACTCCAATTCTCCGTTTTCTTTCACATGGTAAACTTGAATCTCAGAATCAATATTACCAATTGCAAGACGAACTACTCTCTCTCCCTTCACATGGGTTTCTTTTCCATCTTTTGAAAGGGAAATATCAAATATGCGCACTGTTCCTTGCCCTGTTTGACGGGTAACATTATCAATCATTTCTTTTGTTGTTACCTCTTTAAGATTGACAGAGTCTGCTTCTGTAGCAGTTTCAAACATAACAGTAATCTTGGTATTTCCATTTTGAGTTGTAAATACCTTTTGAACAGTAGATGTCGGTTGAGATGAGAGAGTAGGAGAAAGACTGTTAGATCTTGTAGGAGATGAAGAATTTGTCTCGTTTCCTGATGGTTTACTTGGGGTAGATGGTTCTACTTCTTGCTCTTTTTCTGGAGATTCTGGTTTAGTGGAGGCACTAGAACTTCCTGAAGAGCTGGTGGAACCGGAGTGACTTCCTGCAGTGGTTCCTGATGGATTCTGCTCCTTTTCAGCAGGTTTGCTTGGAGCAGGTTCCTCTGGTTTTTCTGGAGATTTTGGTTTAGTGGAAGCACTAGAACTTCCTGAAGAGCTGGTGGAACCGGAGTGACTTCCTGCAGTGGTTCCTGATGGGTTCTGCTCTTTTTCCGCAGGTTTGCTTGGAGCAGGTCGCTCTGGTTTTTCTGGAGATTTTGGTTTAGTGGAAGCACTAGAACTTCCTGAAGAGCTGGTGGAACCGGAGTGACTTCCTGCAGTGCTTCCTGATGGGTTCTGCTCTTTTTCCGCAGGTTTGCTTGGAGTAGGTTTCTCTGGTTTTTCTGGAGTTTCTGGTTTAGTGGAGGATCCTGAATTTGACGAAGAAGATAAGCTCTTTTTAAAGTTAGACAAAGCTTCATCTAGTTTTGATCGACTTTCTGCCACCAGTTTCTTTAGTTGGGCTTTTTGGGTTGATTCATCTAATTTATGCAAATACGTTTTTTCAATATCTTTTAGCTTTTTAATTAGCTCTACAGTATTGATATGTTGCTCTTTTTCTAAATTTTTCTTGATGTCATCCAATAAACCTGTTAGATGTTTAGTGACCTCTTCCTTTGCCTTATCTCGCTCTAAGCCGATTTCTCGTCCCTTATGTTTAACGACTAGAGCTTCTATCTCCTGTTCAGCTTCTTTCACCAAGGTCTCCACTCTTTCTTTACTCGAAGCCTCATCAAACATCTTTTTATACTTCTCTACAGATTCTTTGGATTCTTTTAAAAGTTCTCCAAACCAAAAAGCTCCTCCATTTTCCCGTTTTAAACGAGTAAGCATATAATTATCCAAAGTTGTTTTAGCTGTTTCTTTAGCTTCTTTAAGATTTGTCTCCGTAGTTTTTTCAGTAGAAACTATATTTCCTCCTTGATTTTCTACTTTTGGTGGAGTTGGATTATTATGTTCTTTTCCAGAAGGTGAATCAGAATCTAATCCTTGATTCGCAGGCTTAGTCGTATCACCTCTACCATTAGAAGAATTAGAATTTCCTGATGGTTCACTTTGTTGATTTGATAAACTATTCTTAAAGTCCTCTACCAACTTATCTAGCTTCGTTTGCCCCTCTTGCTGCAGTTTCTCTATTTTTTCTCTATCAGAAGCTCCACCAATTTTCTCCTGGTACTCTCGTACAATTCCCTGAGCTTGCTGGAGAATATCTCCAAATCCGGGAGCAGAAGTATCTAATTCATTTAGAAGGCTAGTCATATACATAGACAAACTAGTGCTAGCTTGGTCAACAGCTTGATCATGATCTATCCGACTTTCATTATGAAAATTATTCTCTATTTCCACCAACTTTTGAGGATTTGTCTCTGTTTCAATTTGTTTTCTATAGTCAGCTTTTCTATCACTAGATAAATCCGTATCTTCCAACTCTTTTAACAAAAGTTGCTTGTATTCCTTCAACCTATCTTGTCCACTAGATGTAACCATGGGGTTATTTCCACCACCAACCACTTCTGCATGGACTACTCCTCCTAAAAACAGACTAGCAACCACTACACTAGCTACTCCAATACTAAATTTACGAATTGAATAACGTACTTTTCTCTCACTTTTTGATGCAAACATAATTATTTCCTCCAATATTTTTCTTAACACTACTATATCATTTCAATATGAACTGTATATGAATTGAATCTTGTATTTATCTCTTTATGCTTCCATTTGGGATTATAACTTCATGTAATAACTTTTCCTCTTCAGCTATTCGTCGATACAAAATAACTGCATAAACTGGAAAAACTAAAACAAAAGTCATATAGGCATGACTCAGCAAGGTCAAGCCAATCAACTCAGGAAGGATATTTAAAAAGTAATTGGGATGTTTTACTGTCCTAAATAAGACATGATCCACAAACTTATGATTCGGTGCTAACATCAACTTGACTGTCCAAATATCCCCAAGCAGATGAATAACAAGTAGTAACATCAACATAGAAAATATCAGGAGCACCAAACCCACAACACTCATCATATTGAAAGACGGTCGATAGACTAGGGCTTCCATAAAACAAGCCAGATAAAAAACAATATGAACCAAGGTAAGACGTTTGGTATTTTTAATGCCAAATTCTCGCCCACCATCCCTACGAAGCCGTTTTTCATTTGCAATTGATTTCTTTAGGAACAACAAGCGAATTAAAAATACACAGATAATGATTATTGCTATCATCACGATCCCCTTTCTTTACCACTACTGTAACATCTCTATGTTAACCCAATATGAATTGAAAAAGAAAAAGAACGAAAACTGATTCCGTTCTTTGATTTACTCTATCACTACCATTCAAACTATGCTTCCTTAAATTATCCTCAAGTAAGAAAAGAGTCTTACTAAAGCTAACTATCTGGTAACAGGCAGATTTTAAATTCCATCCCTTGTTCATAAGGCAAGAAACTATAGGACATACGATGACTTTCTAAGATATTCTTAACAATATAAAGACCCAATCCTGATCCTGTTTCTCTGTCTGTTACAATTTGTGAATGGTAAAAAATATCAAATAAATGTTCTAACTCTTCCTGATTCAACGGAGCACATGTATTCCTAATAGAAAGATAACCATCTTGCTCAGAAATAGTCACAATGCCAGATTGATCTGAATACTTGATAGCATTACTGATAAGATTTGTCAAGACTTTATCCAAAGCCTTCAAGCTCATCCTTACTTTTGTATCAGTAGTCAACTGATTATCAATCACAAGATTTTTAGAAAATGCCAATTCCTGATATCGAGACAAAACATCTGTCAAAACGGTATTTACCATTAAAATCTCACTGCACTCTGTCCATTCTTGAAATTTAGAAGATTCCAACACTTCCTCTAGCAAGAAACTCATCTGATCGATTTTATCAATACTCTTTTCAAGATATTTAGGGTGATCCTTATAATCCCCCACATTGTATTGCATATTTTCTAAGATAATCCTGAGAGTAGCTAGAGGTGTCTTTAATTCATGCGATGCTCCACGGACAAAGGAAACCTTTTGATTTTGCAATTTTACAATTTGCTCATTGCGATTTTCCAACTCATGAATAACCTTCAACAAGTGCTCATACACACCATTAATCTGCTTTCCAACTTCACCAACTTCATCTTTTCTGCTTTCATCAAAACGAATATTGTCATCCAAATCTTGCATCTTACTAGTCACTTCTGAAATGTAAAAAAGAGGATTGAGCAAGCGTTTCGTATAAAAATAAGAAAAAACAAAGGAAAAAGCAATTGTAACCAAAAATGTATAGGGGAGATACAAAAGCAAAATATTCTTTGCTTCTTTGTAGATATCCACTCCCTGCACAAACTGCACCGTTACCTGTTTACCATCTGCTGTACTAACAGGCATATCTAACATCACGATATAATTTGATAGCTCTCCATCTTTAATATCTAAGTCATGCACAAGAGGGAGCCGCTTATCTAAGATATCTCTTTTAAGGTGAGCAGATATAGTCAAGGACTTTGAATAAGACTGGAGTAAGCTTGGAATTTCATCAGCTGTCTTAGTCTTTAAATACTCCGTAAACACTCTTGCACTCTCATTAAACTTTTCCCCCTCCAATTGAATATAATAAAAAGGAAAGGTCAAATAAATAGCTATATGAATAACTAGACCAATACCACCTAGAATTGCAAAACTTCTTAAAAAAGACTTGGTTAATAATTTAGGATTTTTTATCATAAGCTAATCTTATACCCAACATTTTTCACAGTCACAATGCAATCTAAAGCTAATTTTTTGCGAAGAGTACGAATATAGACATCAACAACCCTATCACAAGGTAAATCAGCTACATCTTTTGAAATTTCTTCCAATATCTGCTCCCTACTTAAAACTTGATTTTTATGCTGAACCAAACACTTTAGTACCAGTAATTCCTTTGGTTTGAGATCAATTTCTTCATTTTTATAATGTGCTTTGTAAGAGGTAAAATCCACTGTCACATCCTGATATTGCCAAAGATCCTCTATGACGTAGTAACGTCTGATAAGCGCTTTAATACGCTTAGCAAGCAGTACCAAGGAAAAAGGCTTTGTCACATGATCATCAGCATAGAGATCAAATACCTGTGACTGAGTAGTTTCATCTCCCAGAGCACTCAAGACGATGACAGGAATATCATGCTCTTGATTGATTTCTTTTAACACTTCAAAACCACTCTTCCTAGGCATCATTAAATCCAGTACCATGAGATGGATGGGGAGATCTTGAAATTTTTCCAAGGCCTCTTGTCCATCCTTAGCCATAATGACATGATAACCCTCTTCTGTCAGAAATGCTGCAATTCCTTCTCTAATCATTTCCTCGTCATCTGCAACTAAAATGTTCATCTTTCTCCCTTTCTACTACCGGAACTTCACACATCTATTTCCTGTATGTTATTTGAAAATTTCCTACCAACCTATCATATATGCTAATGGAATGGATTTCATTTATCCGCTACTTGTTGTCAACAACAACGTCAATACAAGAAAATCATTCATCTTGCAACTTAGTTTGATTTTTCAAATACCAGCTAGAACGGGCTTGACAGGCAAAAAAGAAACAGGTCTCTTTTGAAAGGATAAAAATTTCAGATAAGACTGCTCTTTTTCTACTACACACGCTCTAAGACAAATACGATGGAGGGTAATAAACATATGAATTTTAGGTTGAATAGTGAAAACCACGGATCCTTTAGAAGCTATAGGTTTTAGTTTCATACTCTTCGAAAATCTCTTCAAACCACGTCATCTCTATCTGCAACCTCAAAACAGTGTTTTGAGCAACCTGCGGCTAGCTTCCTAGTTTGCTCTTTGATTTTCATTGAGTTTCACTCCACTGTGACTTATGGTCAGATGCTGATACTTTTATTCTTTTATGCAATATCAAATTTTAACTGGCCTGCTTTAACACCAATCTTAAGTGTGCTGCCTACCACTAATTCTCCCTTGAGAAGAAGTTCTGCCAACTTGTCTTCCACTTCTGTTTGCAGGGTTCTGCGAAGTGGACGAGCTCCCATCTCTGGGTCATATCCTTGATTTGCTAACAATTTCAGAGCTGAAGCTTGTAATTTCAAGTCAATGCCTTTTTCAGCCAAACTTGCCACTAAAGGCTTGACCATAATCTTCACCACTTCCTGCATATGGTCACTAGATAGGCTATGGAAGACCACCTTTTCATCAATACGGTTGATAAACTCAGGTCTATAAGCCTTTTTCAGCTCTTCAAACATGCGTTTTTCCATATTTTCCTGGTCAAAACGAATATCCTTAGCCCCAAATCCGACAGTCTTGTCATCCCGAAGGGCTGTCGCACCAAGGTTTGACGTCATGATGATAATGGTATTTGAAAAGTCAACCTTGCGTCCCTTACTATCAGTCAAGACACCGTCGTCCAATACCTGCAAGAGAACATTAAAGATGTCTGGGTGAGCCTTCTCTACCTCGTCAAAGAGGAGAACGGAATAGGGTTTATTGCGAACTTTCTCCGTCAACTCCCCACCTTCTTCATACCCCACATAGCCTGGAGGAGCTCCGTTGAGACGACTGGCTGCGAATTTCTCCATATACTCACTCATATCAAAGCGGATAAGAGCTGATTCGTCGTCAAAAAGAACTTCTGCCAGAGCCTTGGCCAATTCGGTCTTACCGACACCTGTAGGCCCTAAGAACATAAAGGAACCAATCGGACGCTTGTGACTGCGAATCCCTGACTGGTTGCGGCGAATCGCACGGCTAATACTTGAAACAGCTTGATCTTGCCCGATGACACGTTTGTGCAGTTCCGCTTCCAAGTTTAAGTATTTCTTAGCATCAGTCTGGGTCAGTTTTTGAACTGGGATGCCTGACAAGCGACTCAAGGTGGTCAAAATATCAGACTCTGTCACCAAGTCTTTATAGACAGGCACTTCCTCTTCTTTTGCGATTAGCTGAGCTGCCTGTTTCCACTTGCCATCCATCAAGGCCTTGTCAGCTGGATTCAAACCTGAATCGTCTGCTTTTACATGCTTAGCCTTATTTTGCACTGTTGCTGCTGCCTCATCCAAGAGATCGATAGCAGAGTCTGGCAAATGGCGACTGGTCAAGTATCGATGAGCCATCTTGACGGCTGTTTCAACCGCCTCATCTGTGATTTGCACCCGGTGATGTTTTTCATAAGTCGCCTTCAAGCCTTGCAAAATGGTCATGCTGTCTACAACACTTGGCTCTTCAATCTTTACTTTAGCGAAACGACGAGAAAGGGCAGCATCTTTTTCGATATGTTTTTGATATTCTTCTTGAGTGGTGGCACCAACCGTTCTCAAAGTTCCACGCGCCAAGGCTGGCTTCAAGATATTGGCCGCATCCAGAGTCGAATCAATCCCGCTCCCAGAACCCATGATGGTATGAAGTTCATCGATAAAGAGGATGACTTGGCCATCTTCTTCAATATCCTTAATGATATTGTTCATGCGTTCTTCAAAGTCACCACGGAAGCGTGTCCCTGCAACGACATTCATCAAATCAAGCTCTAACACGCGCATCTTAGCCATTTCCGCAGGTACATCACCACTAGCAATACGCTGGGCAAGACCAAGCGCCAGAGCTGTTTTCCCGACACCAGCATCCCCAACCAAGACAGGATTGTTCTTGGTCTTACGGCTCAAGATTTGAATCATACGTGAGATTTCCTTATCCCGACCTATGACTGGCTCCAACTTGCCAGAACGCGCTTGCTCTGTCAAATCATGCGTATAATCCTCGAGACCACCACTCGGAGTCTGTGGCATGCCCATCATATTAGCCATAGAATTTTGCTTATCAGCTACTGTACGATGGCGTTGGCGTAAAGCCTTGAGGTCTTCACGAGTCCAACCTGCACGTTCTTCTAGATTTCGACGTAGGGCAGCAATCTTAACCTGATCTTTCTTGTCTTCATAAGAAAAACCAGCCCTCTCCAAGATACGAGTCGCCAAGGCATTACCATCATGCAAAATCGCATAGAGAACATGCTCTGTCCCTAACACCTTAGCATGGACCACTGACGCTACATACTCTGCTTCATCAAAAAGAACCTGCAAACGATGGGAGAACGGCAATTCCGTAAAGGTTTCATCCTGGCTATAGTCCGTTTCAGTCAGTTCCAAGGCCACCTCTTCTAAACGGTCCATCTCATATGGATAATCATTTAAAGTCGCCCCTGCCACACTATAACTGTGATTGGACATGGCAATCAACAAGTGCCAAGACTCTAGATAACGAGCTCCAAAATGGCCAGCCACCATGTAGGCACTTTCGATACATTCATTCAATGCTTTTGAATAGTTCATCTTACTTCCCTTTTCTATCTACCTCTTGTATGACCTGTCGTAGCATATTAGCTCGAACAACTGGAGCCTCTTCTCCTAGAACGCGATCCAAAGCTACTGCCAACAGCAAATTCATCTCCTGCTTGATCATCAATTCCTGCTCAACCAAAAGCTGTAGAATATCTTCATAAATTTCTTGACTGACCCGCTCACCAATTGAGTAAAGTAGCTCCCTGAGCATTTCATGATGACTAGAAAACTCAATCCGTCCTATACGGATGTAGCCTCCGCCACCACGCTTACTTTCAACCAAGTAGCCTCTACTTTCCGTAAAGCGTGTCTTGATCACGTAGTTAATCTGACTAGGAACAACCTGAAAAGTATCTGCCAACTGACTCCGTTGCAACTCCACAATACCAGATTGATCTAAAATCGCCTTGATGTAGGCCTCAATATGATCCGATGTATTTTTAAATCTCATTACAAACCCACCTCTCTCTTTAAACCTTGACTATCTTTGACTATTATACCGAAATTTTCTCATTTTTAAAAGAAAAAGGGCGCTAGTAAAGGATAATCTTCACCAACTCCCTATTTTTCTACTTATTCTAAGCCTAATTCTGCTAAGATTTGACGTTTGTAGGTAATCTTTTGGACTTCCTTGTCCTCATCTTCAGACCAATCTAGATCAATTTCTGAAACAATCTGCCCAGGGCGATTTTTCAAGATATAGATGCGGTCGCTGAGATTAAGGGCCTCCTCTATACTATGAGTAATAATCAATGTTGTCAGCTGCAACTGTTTGTGAATCTCAAGGTACCAAGCGTGGAGTTCCATCTTGGTCATCTCATCCAAGGCGCTAAAGGCCTCATCTAAGAGAAAGAGCTTGTGCCCGAAAAGGTAAGTTCGAAGCAAGGCCACACGCTGACGCATCCCTCCGCTAAGTTCATGGGGATACTTGTCTCGTACAGCTGTCAACTGGAAGGTCGCAAGAATTTCATCTGCGCGAGCAATAGCTTCTGCCTTATCCACCTTTTGAATCAAGAGGGGCAAAATGATATTACCAAGCACCGTCTTGTGTTCCAAGAGCAGATCCTTTTGCAACATATAACTCACGCGCCCCTTGGGATTTTCTTCACCATCAAGGACAATCCTCCCTGACTGAACTTCTAAAATCCCAGCGATTAGATTAAAGAGGGTGGTCTTACCAACACCACTTGGGCCTAGGATAGAAACCACTTCACCTGAAATCACTTTCAGATTGATATCCTCTAAAATCCTCTCCTGACCATAGGCATAACTGACGTGTTCTAGTCTTATTTCTGTCATTATTTCACAAATTCGTTGGTGAAGCCTTTGTCTGTCAAGTCTTCTTTAAGGATACCATTTTCTTTATCCCATTTGTAGAAGGCGTTCCAGCGAGCTGCATCAAATTGACCCCATTTTTCCTTGTCGCTTGCGTATTCTTTTGACAAGTATTTTTGAGATTCGATGACAAAGTCACGTTTTTCCTTGAGTTCAGGTGCATTCTTAATGAGGATATCCGCAGCTTCTTCTGGATGTTCCATAGCATATTGGTAGCCTTTTTTGATAGCTTGGATGACTTTACGAGCTTCTTCTTTGTTGTCTTTTAAATAGTCGTTGTTTGCGATGATAACTGGTGAATAGTAGTCAAACTCCTTGACATAGTCTTTCAAGTACATGAAGTTAGCCTCTACACCTTGAGATTTAGCAAGGATACCATCCCATCCATAGTAGATCCAAGCAGTGTCAAATACTCCATTAGCAATTGGTGTGATTGAGTTTGAGTCGTTATTTGGAACCTTTTCTACCTTCTCAAAGTCCCCACCTTGTGATTCTACCAAGGTTTTCAACATAGCAAGTTCAGTTGGATCATTCCAAGTTCCGTATTTCTTACCAACCAAGTCTTTTGGACTAGCTACATTGTCAGATTTACGAGAGATGATTCCTGATGTATTGTGTTCAACAATAGCTGCAACGGCAGTGATTCCTGCGCCTTTTTCCAATTTTTTAGCCATATAGTCTTGGAAATAGACTGCAAATGGTGCCTTACCGTTAATAACCAAGTCAGAAGAACTTTCTTCTGGTGGCAATTTCAAATCAACATCCACTCCAGCTTCTTTGAAATAACCTTTTTCCTTGGCCACATAAAGCCCTGTGTGGTTGGTATTTGGTGTCCAGTCTAGGATAAAGTCGATTTTCTTAAGTTCTGCTTCCTTATTATCCTTAGAAGCAGTTCCTTGACCACAGGCCACAAGCACAACAGCTACAAGAGCTGTTAAAACAGTTAAAAACACTTTCCATGTTTTTTTCATTTTCTTTCCTCTTTTCTTTTTCAGAAATATTCTTATTCTACGAACGTTTCCATTTAATAACATATTTTTCACTGACATCGACCAGCTTCATACCCAGAAGACTGATAATCGATACCAGAATAATAATCGCGAACATGGTATCATACTGAAACAGTTTCTTGGACTGAATCATATAAACACCAAGACCCTCAAAGCCTCCCAACCACTCAGATACCACTGTTGTGATAAAGGCGTAGGAAACACTGACCCTCAGACCTGCATAAAAGTAAGGCAGACTGACTGGGATTTTAAAATGCCACAGGATTTGCCAAGGCTTGGCCCGCATCAAACTAAACAAGGTCAGCATATCCTTGTCACAATGCCTAAAACCGTCCAAAATACTGACGATGATAGGAAAAGTTGTCGTCAAAATAATCAAGACAATCTTGGGCAGAATCCCATAACCTAGCCACAAGACCAAGATAGGAGCTATGGCAATGGTCGGAATGGTCTGAACAACCACCATCATAGGGTAAATCAAGTCATTGAGCCAAGTCAAACTATCCATGAGCACAGCCATAAGACAGGCAATCAAAACTCCCAAAATTAGACCTAGCAAAGCCACTCTCAAGGTCGCCCAGCTATGGTGCCAGAGAAATTCTCTATCACGCACAAAAGACTGGAGGATTTCAAGAGGTGTCGGCAGGATAAACTTGGGGAGAAGTTTAAGCAAACCTGCTAACTGCCAGATTGACAAAACTCCGAGAAAGCCCAATAGACTAATGTGTCGTCTCAGTATACTTTTCAAGTTTCTCATCAATACTTAAAATCTCTCCTACATTTATTTTGACATTGGCAAAGACATTATCTGCCTCCTGCCCTGCCACTTCCAGCGCTTCTTTGAGAATGCGCATGAGCTCATCAAACTCCCCTTCCAAGACCGTTTCAAATGGTGTCACCACCATGGTCACTTCTTGAGCTTGCAGATAAACAATGACCTGATCGATAACAGCTATCCGATCAATCCCCTGTGCTAGGGGTAAAACTTGCAAGGCAATGCTTGCTTTCATAAAAACCTCCTCTTCTCGTTTTCCTTTGACAAAAAGAAAAACCTTTACCATATATGGAAAAGGTCAAGAATAGACTAAGTATCGTTCCCTACGCTGGCATTACCCAGATCAGGTGCGGTCGAAGTTTAACACTTCCTCTCAGACTGTACACAGACTCCCATATATTATATAGATATATGATAGCGCAAAATAAGAAAAATGTCAAGGAAACTGCTTACAGAAAAGAGCAGGAAAAATTTCCTACTCCAATTTTCTATACTCGTTCTCCATCACTGTTTACTCTGTAGCCATCCACCGTCGTATTGACAGCTAAGACGCCTGAAGAGTAAGAATAATACCACTTACCAGAAACTTGATACCAGCCTGTTTTCATTGCCCCTGGACTATCCAGATAATACCACGAGCCATTTTCCTTTAACCATCCTGTCTGCATTTCACCAGATGATTTCAAATAATACCAGCTGGTACCATCCTTCAACCATCCCGTTGATTTAGAACCATTTGATTTGAAATGATACCAACTACCATTTATTTTTTTCCAACCAACAGTCGATCCATTATTTGAGCTATAATTAGAGCTATTCCCTGATTGGTTCTGATAATTCTGTGAAGAAGTCACTCCCTCTAGCTGGATATAGCGACGACTTCCGTTATAAGCTGTATAACTCAACCACTTGTAGCCATCTTTTTCGAGAATTTGATCATAATGAACATTCTCCCCAGGATAATAGTAATCAATCACAGTTGCGCTAGCTAGTGGCTGATTTTTGATAGCAGACTTGCTCTTAAAATAATGAGTTCCGCCTGTTGAAGAAAGAACAGAATTACCTAGAGGATTTTTATTCACAGCCTCCAATTGAACATAACGATAGCTTCCGTTATAAGCCGTATAACTCAACCACTTGTATCCATCTTTTTCGAGAATTTGATCATAATGAACCTTCTCCCCAGGATAATAGTAATCAATCGCAGTTGTGCTAGCTAGTGGCTGATTTTTGATAGCAGACTTGCTCTTAAAATAATGAGTTCCGCCTGTTGAAGAAAGAACAGAATTACCTAGAGGATTTTTATTCACAGCCTCCAATTGAACATAACGATAGCTTCCGTTATAAGCTTTATAACTCAACCACTTGTATCCATCTTTTTCGAGAATTTGATCATAATGAACCTTCTCCCCAGGATAATAGTAATCAATCGCAGTTGCGCTAGCTCGTGGCTGATTTTTGATAGCAGACTCAGACTTGAAATAATGTGTTCCTCCTATTGAAACTGAGGTTTGACTATTCCCAACACTGCCACCAGCCAAATCTTTAAAATGAATAAATCCTGTCATCGTATTTACTTTTATAACTCGTTTATTATAGGATTCTGTATAACCGTAGTTATATTCCTCGATTTCTATATTATCCCCCATTACATTTGACACCCAAGCAACATGACCATAAGTTCCTGCAGTAGACCAAGCAATAGATCCAATCGTTGGCACACTATCTACACGATAGCCTTCACGACGAGCACGATGCCCCCATTCATTCGCATTTCCATAAGCCCTTGGAATCTCAAAACCATTGACACTACTCAAGCGAAAGGCTGCAAATGAAGTACACTGACGAGAGTACATGCGCCACTGATCAATTTCCTGACTCCCATTTTTATAGTAAGCAGGATAATCATCCCCACGCGCAATCGATCCATTTCCTCCAGAATAGGCATATACACTATTACCCGCTGCTAGCATCAATCCTACTACTAAAAAGGGAACAATCTTTTTAGCTGATTTTCTGAAAGAAAACCTTGTCTCTGTTACTTTAAACGGTAAAATTTTCATTCTTCCTCCTTGAAAATAATATAAATCGAAGATTACCTTCACTTAAACTATTCGGAGAAAAAAGAAAAAGTGAGAAAATTTCTCACTTTAGTCCAGATAATGAATTAGATTTTTTTCTGTAAGGATATCTGAGTAAGTAAAGGATTCAACGTAAACATTAGCTTGTTTATCTCCTTCCACATTCCCAAATTCCACGATAAATAGTGATGGATAAACTTCAATTAACTTACCCAATCTATTTTTTTGGCGCTTACGCCCATTTTCCAAGGTCATTTCGATTACATGACCCTCATGCGCCTTGATTTCCTCTTTAATTTTTTTCATCTTAGCTACATCTGTAAATGCATCTGTCATTTTATGCCTCCCTTTTTGAGATACTTGAAAATTTATTGTATTCTTTTTGGAAAATCAATTCCACCGTTCCACGAGCTCCACTACGGTTTTTCTCGATAATAACTTCCACCTTATTATTGGGGATGCCTTCCTCTTCTTCACCACCACGCTCATAGTAATCGTCACGATAGAGAAAAGCTACGATATCAGCATCCTGCTCGATAGATCCCGATTCACGAATATCAGACAAGACCGGTCTCTTGTCCTGACGTTGTTCTACACCACGAGAAAGCTGACTCAGAGCGATTACTGGAACCTTCAATTCCTTGGCTAGTATTTTCAACTGACGAGAAATTTCAGAAACTTCTTGTTGACGATTTTCTCGACCAGTTCCCGTGATAAGTTGCAAATAGTCTATCAAAATCAAACCAAGATTTCCAGTTTCTTGAGCCAATTTACGAGAACGAGAACGAATCTCTGTAATCCGAATCCCTGGCGTATCATCGATATAGATACTTGCATTAGCTAGATTCCCTTGAGCAATGGTATATTTTTGCCATTCCTCATCGGTCAATTGACCCGTACGGATAGAATGCGATTCTACCAAACCTTCTGCCGCTAACATACGGTCCACTAGACTTTCCGCACCCATTTCGAGTGAAAAAATAGCAACTGTTTTGTCCAACTTAGTCCCAATATTCTGAGCAATATTCAAGGCAAAGGCTGTCTTACCAACCGCCGGACGAGCTGCTAAGATAATCAACTCCTCTTCATGCAGACCAGTCGTCATATGATCCAAATCACGATAACCTGTCGCAATCCCTGTAATATCAGTCGTTTGTTGCGAGCGAGCTTCCAGATTTCCAAAGTTGATATTCAACACATCTCGAATGTTCTTAAATCCACTTCGATTAGCATTTTCGCTGACATCAATCAGGCCTTTTTCTGCCTGAGCAATAATTTCATCAGCTGGTTGCGAAGCCTCGTAAGCTTGATTGACAGACTCTGTCAACTTAGCGATTAAACGACGTAGCATTGCTTTTTCTGCAACAATCTTAGCATAATACTCCGCATTAGCAGAAGTTGGCACAGAATTGACAATCTCAACCAAGTAAGACAGGCCACCAATATTCTGTAAATCACCTTGATTATCAAGAATGGTACGAACCGTTGTTGCATCTATAGCATCGCCACGATCGGATAAATCGACCATAGCTTGGAAAATCAAACGATGGGCATACTTAAAAAAGTCCCGAGACTCAATATATTCTCGCACAAAAACAAGCTTACTCTCGTCAATAAAGATAGCCCCTAAAACGGATTGCTCAGCTAAGATATCTTGAGGTTGTACTCGTAACTCTTCTACTTCTGCCATCAGACTTCCCTTCCTTTTACAATCTTGTCAAGAAGGTGTAAATTTATCCTTCTTTCACACGAAGATTGATTACACTTGTGATATCTTGATAGATTTTCACTGGCACATCGATCAAACCAACTGCTCGAATCGGAGCTTGTACTTGAATATGACGTTTATCAATCTTAATTCCAAATTGCTTTTGCAATTCTTCTGCAATCTTCTTATTGGTAATAGAACCAAAGGTACGGCCATCTGGACCAACTTTTTCAACAAATTCTACAACCGTTTCTTCTGCTTCAAGTTGTGCTTTAATTGCTTTTGCTTCTGCAATCATCTCAGCGTGAGCTTTTTCTTCCGATTTTTGTTTACCACGAAGTTCACCTACAGCTTGAGCAGTCGCTTCTTTGGCTAGATTCTTTTTGATAAGAAAGTTTTGTGCATAACCTGTTGGTACTTCCTTAATTTCGCCTTTTTTACCTTTTCCTTTAACATCTGCTAAAAAGATTACTTTCATTCTTCTTTCTCCTTTTCCTTTATTTCATTTAATACAATTTCTGTCAGTTTTTCACCTGCTTCTGACAAGGTTAAATCCTTAATTTGAGCTGCAGCTAAATTAAAGTGGCCTCCACCTCCCAGCTCTTCCATAATCCGTTGTACATTCAGTTTACTACGACTACGAGCTGAGATGGAGATAAAGCCTTGTGTATTCTTCGCAAGAACAAAACTCGCTTCAATACCTGACATAGCTAACATGGCATCTGCTGCCTTACTAATAACAACTGTATCATAGCATTTCGTATCCTTAGCCTCTGCTATTAGTACATCTGAACCTAATTTACGCCCCTGTAAAATCAGTTCATTGACCTCACGATATTCTTCAAAATCTGTCGCAGCGATTTCTTGGATAGCAATACTATCACTTCCGCGCGTTCTGAGATAGCTAGCAACATCAAATGTCCGACTAGTCACTCGTGAGGTGAAATTTTTAGTATCCAACATCATACCAGCCATCAAGACGCTTGCTTGCATACGACTCAGACGATTTTTCTTAGAATTTTGGAACTGAATCAATTCTGTTACTAACTCACTGGCACTGCTTGCACCACTTTCGATATAAGTGATAACTGCATTGTCTGGGAAATCCTGATCCCTTCGATGGTGGTCAATAACAATGGTTTGGGTAAATAAATCATAAAAATCTTTTGATAATGTTAAGGCTGTCTTTGAATGGTCTACAAGAATCAACAAAGAACGATTGGTCACCATCCCCATTGCATCCTTAACAGACAATAACTTCGTAACTCCTTCTTTTTCTAAGAATGAAACCGCACGTTCAATATCCGGAGACATCTGATTTTCATCATAAAGAGCATAGCTATTTTCAATCACATTGCTGGCGAACAACTGCATACCTACAGCAGAGCCCAAGGCATCCATATCTAAATTTCTATGTCCAACTACAAACACTTGATCCACACTACGAATCTTATCAGATATGGCTGTCATCATTGATCGAGTACGGGTACGAGTGCGCTTGATGGACGCAGCCGACCCACCGCCAAAGTAGACTGGATTTTTCGTTTCATCATTCTCCTTGACAACCACCTGGTCGCCACCACGTACTTCAGCCAAGTTCAAGTTGAGCAAAGCAACTTTCCCTATTTCATCATGATTTCCATCGCCATAAGAAAATCCCATACTTAAGGTCAAGGGCAACTGTCTCTGTTTCGACTCTTCTCTGAAAGCATCAATAACAGAAAATTTATCATTCATCAAGCCTTCAAGCACAGTGTAGTCAGTAAAGAGATAAAATCGATCCATACTTACCCGACGAGAAAACATCATGTATTTTTCTGAAAACTCTGATATAAAATTAGCTACAAAACTATTGATTTGACTAATATCTGACTCAGAAGTTGCATCCTCCAAATCATCATAATTATCCACAGATACAATTCCAATCACTGGTCGACTCGTTACCAATTCATCTGTTATGGCTTGTTCCCTGGATACGTCTACAAAATACAAAACACCGGAAGAAGCATCCATATGAACAGCATAACGCTTCTCACCCAGCTTAGCATAAGTAGACGGATTTCCTACTGAAGCCTTGATAATCGTTTGAACAGCTTCCAAATCAAAATCGCCATCTTCCTTGGTCAAAATCAATTCAGCATAGGGATTAAACCACTCAACCTCTCCAGAAGATAAATTCAATTTCATAACACCTACAGGCATCTGTTCCAATAGAGATGTCAAACTTTCTTCCGCTTGGTGGTTTACATACTGGATTTGTTCTACTTCACTCCTTGTATAATGCACTCTCAGTTTCTTAAATAAAAAAACATAGCCTCCTACAAAAAGAAACAAAATGAAAACCGTCAACAGATTATTATTAACAAAAATAATGAAAGTGGATAAGACTCCAAACGCAATCAATCCTACTAGAATAGGAAAGAATGGACTTACATAAAATTTTTTCATTCCAAACCTCTTGGCACCCATTATACCATAATCCCCCTCAAAAAGCGACTTTTAAAGAAGTTTATGGCTATTAGCATTAACAGTTTAGCTGTGAGTTTATACATTCAGTCTCTATTTCTTCTTGATTTGAACATAAAAAATAGAGGAAGAAGTAGTCATCCTCTATTTTCTTCATTAACGATAGTTTCTTTAACTAAAAGAGACTATTCTCCAACTTCTATCTGAAGACCTTTCAATCTTTCTTGGGCTTGGCTTACAATAGACTCTATAATAAACTTACAAGGTTTGATTTCTTTGACTAACCCCGCAATCTGACCACTCATCATTGAACCATTTTCTGTATCTCCTTCATAAACCGCTTTAGAAAGAGATCCGATAGTAATTTCCTCTAATTCCTCACGGTTAGTTCCTTTTTGCTCTAATTCAATATAATGATCAGTCATGGCATTTCGGATGCAACGAACTGGTGCCCCAGCAATCCGTCCAGTAACAGCAGTTGCCGTGTCATTTGCCTCCAAAACTGCTTCTTTGTACTCTGTAGCAATCGGACACTCATCTGAAGCTAGAAAAACAGTTCCCATCTGCACACCTGCTGCTCCTAAAGCAATGGCTGCAGCTAGTCCTCTACCATCCGCAATTCCTCCTGCTGCGATAACAGGAATCGTAACAGCATCTACAATTTGCGGGATAAGGGCCATAGTGTTACTTTCTCCGATGTGACCACCTGCTTCTGAACCTTCTGCAATAACAGCATCAACTCCGAGTTCTTGCATTTTTTGAGCATGTTTCACACTAGCAATAACTGGAATAACCTTAATTCCAGCTTCCTTCAAATAAGGCATGACATGTTTTGGTGTTCCCGCCCCAGTTGTAACAACAGGCACTTTTTCTTCGATAATAACTGTAACAATATCTTTGATATTCTTCATCATCAACATAATATTGACACCAAAAGGCTTATCTGTCAACTTTCTTAACTCACGAATTTCTTCACGTAACTGTTCTCCAGTCATCCCACCAGAGGCAATAATTCCCAATCCCCCAGCTTCTGATACAGCTGCAGCTAATTGATAATGAGAAATTTGAGCCATAGCTCCTTGAAAAATTGGATATTTAATTTGTAAAAGTTTTGTAATAGACATGTGAATACTCCTTTATTTTCTGTTGCTTCTTGTTGGCGTATGGGTAGTCATCCCACCTGATCCAAGTCAACAAGAAAATGAAATCATTTGTCTCCTTATATACGACTATCCTAAAAAAATTGGTTTGCGATCTTGCCTATCTGTAAAAGGAATTATTGGAGGTCGAGAGCGTGGCACATAATCTACAAATTCTTTACCTTCTTTATCAAACTGGGCGACTGCTAAAAATTGATCATGATAAAAGAAAAATTTATAGTCATTTTCAAAAGCTTGACGGAGCCACTTCTCTTTTGCCAAGATTGATTTCATAGGGTAATCATCCACTGCAGGAACCCACAGAGAATTCCGATGAACATGTGTCAACATCAAATCTCCCATATGAATCATCGTATCCTTTCCTTGTTTCAATAGAATAATACTATGACCATTACTATGACCACTCGTACGAATCATTTGAATTTCTGGAATCACATTAATGTATTCTGAAAAAGTTGTTACTTGCTTTTCAATTGGTTCCCAGTTTTCTCTAAGATAAGTGCCTTTTGTCCGATTATTAGGATTTCGCATTTCATACCATTCGACATCGTTTACAATGATTTTTGCTTTGGGATACTTGGATACCAAGTCTCCAGAGACATCTCTATAGGTTAAACCACCTGAATGATCATGATGCATATGAGTCATGAGAACAACATCAATCTGACTAGTAGTCAATCCTAAGAGTTCCAAACTCTCCTCAACCCTGCTCTCTGATAAAATACCTAAATTTCGTCTTTGTTTTTCTGATAATTTAGCTGTATCAAAACTAGTATCAATAAGGTAATTTTTCTCCTTATATTGAATCAAAATTGGATCTGTTAGCTCAGCCATCATATTATCCTCATTGGTTGGATAATAGCGCGACCATACAACTTTAGGAACAGGGCCAAAAAGTGTTCCTGCATCAGTTAATTTATCTGCACCACGTAGCCAAGTCAACTTCATATCATGGAACTGGTATTCCTGTAGTGTGAGATTTGTCATTCTTTACTCCTTTAGCCACTGACAGGCAATTCGCTTGCGAATCGAATCTCCTGATTTACCATACATTTCAAGCGTTTTAGCATCTTTTAAATACCGGTCAATGGGAATATCTTCCACAGTATGCAGGGGGCTCATCAACCGAATAATATCCTCAGAAATCTCCAAGGCAACTTTTGTTGTATAAAGTTTAATCTGACATACAAACAAAAGTGCATCTCCCATGTTATCTTGATACGAATTAAAATACGCTTTTGCTGAACACAATTTTGTATACAAGTCTGCAAACTGATACTGATAAACAGTTGCATCTAGTAAACGCTTGCCAAACCCACGTTTAACTTTCACAAAAGACAATCCTTTTTCAAATGCACCTTCAGCAACTCCGAGGGAGACTGCACTAAGACCAAGCTGTAATTTTTGAAGAATATCATTCAATTGTTCAGCACCTGATAAGCTCAAACCCAATAATCTGTCTTGCGTCAGAAGCACATTGTCAAAGGCAACAGAACTGATGGGTAACCCCTTTAGACCTGGTTTGCTAATGTCATCACCAATAACAACACCTGGGTCTCTTGTATCGACTATGAAAAAACCAAAAGAATCTTTTCCCCCATCTGCTTCTATCTTCGCAAGTATCAATAAAATATCAGCAAATCGACAATTAGACACAATTGATTTTTCACCTGATAAACGCCAACCAGTAGCTGTTTTCGCAGCAGTAGTTTCAATTACTGACAAACTTTCCATGGATTTTCCTTCAGAGAATCCCAAGCCTACTAATCTCTCACCTTTTACTAATGATTCAAGATAGTGAGACTGCTGGTCTATGGTTCCAAAACGCATAAAAGGGTAGATTCCATAGTAAGCTTGAGTCAATAAAATTGTAGAAAATGCTGGAAAATACTTTGCAATCAGACGAATAAGAGTTAGAAAAGGTACAGTCGACCCATCAAGCTGACTATCTACACAAGAGGAAAAAATATTATATTTATCAATAAATTTAGAGAGTAACTCTTTCGGAAATTGATTTTCATCCTCCCTGTTCCTCAAATAGGGTAAAAGTAAATTCCGTAACTCTGCATCCAGTTCATGCTCCAAGGCATTATTATCAATCATCATCTTCACCTCAATTTAATTATCAGCAACAGGTTGGTAATAATCCCTCAATAGCTCTTCGTAAACATATGATTCAACCTCACTATAGGAAGGTTTATATGGTCTACAAAACCAAATATTAAATGGAATCGAATCTTTAAAAGTCACTGCTTTAAAGCGACTACTATCTACTAGATGGCTAATCGGTTTAGGTAAAATCGCGATTAAGTCCGTTTGGTAAGTTGACTCAACCAAAAAGTCCCATGTAGAGGAAAGATAAGCAAATTTAGGAGAAATTCCCTGTGAAGCGAATTTTTCAGTAACCAAATCATAAGTAGTAAAGGACTTATTAAAGGTTGCTATCTCATAGTCAGATATATCTGACCATTCCAGCAATCCTTTATCTGAAAGTGGATGATTTTTATCCATATAAGCAACATACTCATCCAGTTGGATAACATGCTGATCAAACTTCTTTGTATCCAACAAGGTAGGCTCAATCAAAAATGCTAGGCTCAAATCTCCTTCCGTCATTTTTTGACGAATTTCTTTTCCCCCTCCTTCTGTTACTTGTATATGGATATGAGGGTTATTTTTTAAAAATTGTGGAAGCAAACTAGCAAAATACACACGTAAAATCAAGGATGGAATTCCAAGGTTTATTGTCCCTTTTTGTTTTTGCGCTTCACTATGAATCATGGAAAGCATTTCTTCATGACGATTCACAATCTCAGTAGCAAACCGATAAATCTTTCTTCCAGCTCCAGTGAGACTTTCTAATCTCCCATTTTTTCTATGAAATAACTGAACCCCTTCAGTCGCTTCAAAATTTGTTACAAACTGACTTAAGGCAGACTGACTGATGTGGATTTTTTTCGCAGCAATGGAAAGATTACATCCACATTCTATAATATTGATAAAATAATTCATTTGAATAATATCCACTGGCCAATCACCTCTCTTTCCTTCGCTACTATAGATACTATCTTTTTCACCAAACTTATACGCAAACAGGAAACTCTAAACTAACACAAGCTCAGTTCTATCTCCGTTATTTATACAAGCTACCCAATAATTAAATCTTATAGCAAATCATATAATTCAGAAATCTTTCAACCTCTTTTCATTAGGTATAGTCTGTTAGATAACTATTGCACTCTCATTTATAAATCGCTTACAAAAGTTATCAATATATATCATACCACACTATGAAAAAAATAGCTTCCTACCGATTGCTCATTATCAAATAGGCATGATTTTCAAATCATCTGAAACAATAACATCTCCGTCTGTCTTTTCAAGGACTTCCTCTAAAGTCACACCAGGAGCTAATTCCTTCAATAAGAATTTACCATCTTGGATTCCAAAAACAGCTAAATCAGTAATAATCAAATCCAATACTCCTTTAGCTGATAAAGGAAGGGTACACTCTTTCAACAATTTTGATTGACCATCCCCTGTCGTATGTTGAATCGCACCAATAACACGTTTTGCTCCAACCAGTAAGTCCATAGCACCACCCATACCTGGGGCAAACTTACCTGGAATAATCCAGTTTGCGATACTACCGTCTTGGCTCACTTCAAGTGCACCTAATACTGTAGCATCCACATGACCTCCACGAATAATCGCAAAAGATGTTTGCAAATCAAACAAGGCGGCTCCTGGCAACAAGGTGATTGGGGCACCTCCCGAATTTGCCAAGTTTGCATTGTATCCATCTTTGGTAGGGGTTTCCCCAAAACGAAGAGCTCCATTTTCTGCTTGAAGAATGACATTAACTCCCTCAGGGATATAATCGGCAGATGCATTTGGAATACCAAAGCCCAGATTCACAACATCCCCATCTTTAAACTCAAGCGCCACACGTCTTGCAATAATTTCTTTTGCCTTCATTTTAGTTTACCCCCGCAAGTTTCTTAGTCTCTGTCCACAAATCACCCATCATTTTATGATGCTCTTCTGGAGACAATCCCTGAACAACATAATCGACAAGGATACCTGGGATGTAAATATCATTAGGATCAATTTCTCCCACTTCTAACAACTCATTAGTTTCTACAATGACTGTATTAGCTGCCAAAGCTAGCTGAAGTGAAATATTTTTTGTCGTACCGTCCAAGTATAAGTTCCCATACTTGTCTGCCTTCGTAGCCTTAATCAAAGCTACATCAATCTTCAATGGATCATAAATTAAATATTCTTTTCCATTGCGAGTAACCTTCTCCTGATCTTTTTCCAAAATAGTACCTACACCTGTTGGTGTCAATACTGCTCCTAGACCAGCTCCAGCTGCATGTAATCGTTCAACAACAGTTCCCATTGGAGTAAATTCAACTTCCATATTTCCACTGAAATACTCGTGTTGAGCTGCTGCAGACGTTCCTACGTGAGCTGCAATGTATTTTTTAACTTGGTGATTTTCACAAAGACGCCCCACACCGACTTCCTTACCAGGTTGAGATGTTACGACTGATACCAATGTCAAATCTTGCTGGTTTTGAGAAACCAATTCTTCAATCAATTCAAGTGGTTCCCCTACTCCAAGAAAACCTGAAATTCCTACTTTATCTCCTGAGTGAATCAAGGAAATTGCATCCGATAATGTTACAACTTGCATCTTCTATCTCCTCTTTCTATTTACGCTGAAACTCAGCTTTGCGTTTCTCAACAAAAGCGCGCATTCCTTCTACCTTATCTTCTGTTGAGAAGAGGAGAGCTTCAGCTTCTGTTTCTAATCGAATCGCATTTTTCAGTGGGAGTTCTGATCCAACTTGAATAATATGCTTGGCTTTTTCAACTGCCAAAGGAGCGTTTTTCATAATAGAGACTGCCAATTCCTCAGCTGCTGTCAACAATTCCTCGGCTGCCACCAATTTATTCAAGATGCCTAATTCATAGGCTTCTTGACCTTTAACCATTCTAGCAGTAAAAATTAGTTCTTTTGTCTTGCTGGTACCAATTAAGCGAGACATTCTTTGTGTTCCAGCAAATCCTGGAATAATACCTAGGCCTACCTCTGGAAATCCTACAGTGGTCTTTTCGTAACCAATACGAATATCTGTTGATAGAGCTAATTCCAAACCACCTCCTAAAGCATAACCGTTTAGAACTGCAATAGTTGGTTGCGTTAGTTCAGATAGACGGGTAAACGTATCATTAGCATAGGTCATATAATCATGTGCTTGGATAGGAGACATTTGATCCATCTCTTTGATATCCGCTCCTGCAACAAATGCTTTTTCACCTTGTCCAGTTACAATCACAACACGAATATCATCACTTGCTTCAATTTCGTCTAAAACATGATTTAAGTCAGTCAAAACTTCTGAACTTAAAGCATTCAAAGCTGCTGGACGATTTATTGTAAGGTAACCAATCCCATTCTTCTGCTCTAATAAAACTGTTTTACTCATTATTCTGCTCCTACTTAATTTTTTTTGAGTACAGAGTACAGTGTCAACAAATACCGATACCAAATGTAAGAGCTTACATTTTTATGATAACTCATTTAAATCAATCCGTCTACTTAATCTTAGTTTATAATCCTATAAGTACAGCTTATAGTTTAATTTTGCTTCAAATAATCCCCATCAAATGAACGATAGCAATCACATAAATACATATATGAGCATTAAAAAATAGTTCATTTCAACAATATCAACTACCTTAAGTCTAGAAAAATATATAGCGAAGTGAATATGGACTAGTGCAATATCGTTTCTAAACTAATTGATTTGAATTCAAAAATTAAATTGTTAAATTCTTGTTTCACTTTAATATAGAAGTTACTTTTTAAACGCCTTTTCCTAACAGCTCTACTACAATTCTTATCCAGCAGACTTAGATCTTAATTTAATCTATGTTCCATGACTGCTACTAACTTACACTATCAAAAATACCTTATCACGCAGCATCATGAAGAGCATGCATGATAAGGTATAAGAATTATCAGTTTCCAAATAAAACTCTATTTAATAATGGTATATTAAAATAAAGACACACGATATAAATAGTTCATTAGCGTTCAACGATAAGAGCTGTGCCCATACCGCCTCCAATACATAGAGTCGCTAATCCAGTTTTGACATCGCGCTTCATCATCTCATGTACAAGAGTCACTAGGATACGACAACCTGAAGCCCCGATTGGATGACCAAGAGCAATAGCACCACCGTTAACATTGACAATATCTGTATTGAAACCAAGCGTTTTACCAACCGCACAAGCCTGGGCGGCAAAGGCTTCATTTGACTCAATCAAGTCAAGATCATCAACTGTCAAATTGCCTTTTTCAAGAGCCTTGCGTGTCGCATAAATCGGTCCACATCCCATAATCTTAGGATCCAAACCTGCGCTTGCATAAGAACGAATGCGAGCAATCACTGGAAGTCCTAATTCTTCAGCTTTGTCAGCACTCATGACCAAGACAGCTGCTGCTCCATCATTGATACCAGAAGCATTCCCCGCCGTAACAGAACCGTCTTTTTTGAAAACAGGACGTAACTTAGACAAGCTTTCCAAGCTGGCATCTTTTCTAGGAAATTCGTCTGTATCAAAGACAACCGGATCTCCTTTACGTTGCGGAATGACCACTGGAACAATTTCTTCTTTAAAGCGTCCAGATTCTATAGCTGCCACTGCTCTTTTTTGTGATTCTAAAGCAAGAGCATCTTGATCATCTCTGCTAATACCATATTCTTCAGCCACATTCTCAGCTGTAATCCCCATATGATATTCGTTGAAGGCATCAGACAACCCATCTTTAATCATGGTATCAACAACGTTAGAGTCTCCCATGCGTCCTCCCCAGCGGAAGTTTGGCAATACGTATGGAGCTTGACTCATATTTTCTGCCCCACCAGCTACGATAATATCAGCATCCCCACACTGAATAGCTTGAGCAGCCAATTGTACTGCCTTCAAACCTGAACCACAAACCTTATTGATAGTAAAAGCTGGTGTAAATTCAGGGAGTCCTGCATGAATACTCATTTGGCGAGCCACGTTTTGACCTAAACCTGCGCCTAGGACATTCCCCATGATCACTTCATCTACCTGCTCTGATTTAATATTCGCTTTTTCCAAAACACTCTTAATTACCAAAGAGCCCAATTCGACAGCTGAAATATTCTTCAAGCTTCCTCCAAAGGAACCCAAAGGAGTACGTACCGCCGATACAATAACTACATCTTTCATGACTACCTCCATTTTTTCTAGTAAGTAAAGAACCCTTCTTTTGACTTACGTCCCAATTTTCCAGCCTCTACCATTTTCTTCAAAAGAGGAGCAGGACGGTATTTTTGATCACCAAATCCTTGGTTCAAAACACCCATAATTGCAAGGCAAACATCCAATCCAATCAAATCGGCCAAAGCTAAGGGACCAATAGGATGATTCGCACCTAGTTTCATTGCCTCATCTATTTCTTCAGCACTAGCAACTCCTTCTCCTAAGATATAAATAGCTTCATTGATCATAGGAATCAATACACGGTTTACTACAAATCCATAAGAATCTTTAACATCAACAGGAGTTTTTCCAATTTTCTTTGTAAGTTCACGGATTTCTGCCACTACTTCATCCGAAGTCTGCAAAGCTTTAATCACTTCAACTAATTTCATCACTGGAGCAGGATTAAAAAAGTGCATTCCAATCACACGTTCTTGGTTCTTAGTTGCGGCTGCAATATCTGTGATAGATAGAGAGGAAGTATTTGATGCTAGAATTGTTTTAGAATCTGTGATTTCGTCCAATTGTTTAAATATACTGAGTTTAATATCACGATTTTCAGTCGCAGCCTCGATAACCAATTGTACATTTTTCGCATCTTCATATGAAGTAGAAGGAATTAAATTGGCAACCACTTTGTCTTTCTCATCTGCAGATAGACGTCCTTTTTCAACCGAACGTTCCAGCTGTTTTGTTATGTTATTCAATCCTCGTTGAACAAATTCTTCTTTGATATCATTCAAATAAACCGTAAATCCAGCTTGAGCAAATACTTGAGCAATACCACTTCCCATCTGACCAGAGCCAATTATCATTACATTTGAGATCATTTTTTCTCCTTTTTATTCTAAGTAAATCACATTATGAAGCAAGGACGATTGAAAACAAACCCTTCAATCGTCCTAGTTCTATTAAACAAATGCACCCAATCCAGTAATTTCACGACCTACAATCAAAGCATTGACTTCGTGCGAACCTTCATAAGTATAGATTGATTCCGCATCTGCAAAGAATCGTGCCACATCTGTTTCCAAAGTAATACCATTACCACCACATGTTTCACGCGCAAGAGCTACTGTTTCACGCATTACTAAGGAGTTATGCATTTTCGCTAGAGCAGAATTGAGCATCAACTCATTACCCTCTTCCTGCATTTCAGCAATACGAGTTGAGTAAGCAAGAGCTGCTACAGCATTAGCTTGCATTCTAGCTAATTTTTCTTGAACAATTTGGAATTTGGCAATCGGACGCTTAAACTGTTGACGATCTTTTGCATATTTAAGAGCTGCCACATATGAACCACATGTTACTCCCATAGCAATATGCGCTACATCGGCACGAGTAAATGTTAGAATACGTGCTACATCTCCAAATCCATTGATGTTAACCAAACGATCTGAGTCTGGAACTTCTACATTCTTCATTGTAATATGACCATTGCGGATACAACGCAGTGCAATCTTATGTGGAATAGGCTCTGCATGGTAGCCAGGAGCACCTTTACGGACAATAAAACATTTCACCTTACCGTCTGCCACATCACGAGCAAATACAGGAACAACATCTGCTGTATCTGAACCACCAACCCAACGCTTTTCTCCGTTCAAAATCCACTTATCTCCAACACGCTCAGCAGTTGTTGATAGACCACCAGCAATATCAGATCCAGAAAGCGGTTCTGTTAAGGCAAAACATCCTTGCCAGTCAAATGAAGCTAACTTAGGAAGAAATTCTTTCTGTTGTCTTTCATCCCCACCCAATAAAATAGTGTTATAGCAAAGTCCTCCATGAACTGTATAGAACGTTGCGATTGAAGCATCGAAGCGAGCTAGTTCCAAATATAAAAATGTGATGTACAATTCAGATGGTTTATAGCTTCCTTCACGACCTTCAAACAATTTTGGATTGTTCATGATTTGAGCACCCTTAGCGACAGCATAAAATTCTTCAAATGGGAAATCAGGTTTTTCCCAGTATTCGTTGATAACTGGACGTAGATGTTTTTCAATCAAACGACGAGTTTCTTGTAGTACTTCAGCTTCCCCTAATGTTAAACCATCAGCGTAATGAAAAAGATCCTCAGGATATAGTTCACGTAAAATTTCTTGTTTTGTTGCCATAGTAATGACTCCTTCTTTTATTTTAAGAACGCTTACATTTTATTGCTCGCTATTTGTTGACAAGTCCATTCTATCGCTTCAACCAGTATTTTGTCTACTTAATAAAAATGAATAGAGCTATAAGTTGAATTTATAGATAGTTCTTCCACTTACTTTTTGAAAATTTATCCATAGAGACAAGCCATCTCTCTTATATAATCAATAACTGTTTTCTTCCAAACTTCCATTCTACAATCTACATACCCTCTAATGTCTTAGTAATTATTTAGATATCTATTACTCCTCATAGCTACTTGTATTACAAAAGACAAAATAGATAAAAAATACTTAAACTAGACATAATCGCTTTATATAGTGAAATAAAATCTAAACAAATTGACTAGGAAATTCAATCCAATTACTAGCAATATTTTAGCACCTAAGACGTTCAACTCTAATTTCAATTAGCTACACAAACTCCCTCTTTCTTGAAATATAAAAAGTGATTTACCCGAAAGTAAACCACTTTTTATATTTCATTTTTCTTAAGATTCTTTAACTTCTAACAAACCAATTTCGCCATCCTCACGACGATAAATCACATTGGTTGTTTGATCTTCAACATCCACATAGATAAAGAAATCATGCCCCAATAAATCCATTTGTAGAATAGCTTCTTCCAAATCCATTGGTTTTAAATCAATTTGTTTTGAGCGAACAACTTTAGACTGGACAACATTTGAATCTTCCACCAAAGCATCTGTAAATAATTGACTAGTTGCTACCTTATTTTTATTTTTACGCTCGATTTTTGTTTTGTTTTTACGAATCTGACGTTCAATTTTATCAGTTACAAGGTCAATTGAACCATACATATCTTGAGACACATCTTCTGCACGGAGAGTAATAGATCCAAGCGGAATCGTTACTTCCACTTTAGCTGTTTTTTCACGATAAACTTTTAAGTTAATTCGGGCATCCAACTCTTGTTCTGGCTGGAAGTACTTTTCGATCTTTTCGAGTTTAGAAACTACATAATCACGAATTGCTTCTGTTACTTCTAGGTTTTCACCACGGATACTATATTTAATCATATGAGTACCTTCTTTCTAAACATTTTTGTTTTTATGATTTTATTATAACGCTTTCATTCTATTTTTGCAAATTTTTTCCTCATCTTACAAGGGAAAATGTTTTTACATCCTCAGCACCAGCTTCTTCCAGCAGTTTCTTCACACGATTTATAGTTGTTCCTGTAGTATAAATATCATCTATAAGTAGGATTTTCTTAGGAATGCGGACTCCACTTTTAATAAAGAAAGGAAGTTCTGTCGCCAAGCGCTCTGAGCGACTTTTAGAAGAACTGGCTCGTTCTTCTCTTTTCTCTAACAAATCCAGGTACTTAAATCCTGCTGCATTGACCAAGCCCTCAACCTGATTAAATCCTCTATCAGCATATCTCTCCTTACTTAATGGAATGACTACAAATTGGTACTCTTTGTACTTTTTCAACTCCTCACTTAAAAATGAAGAAAAAACTTTTCTTAAAAGGAAGTCTCCATCAAATTTATATCGACTAAAAAAATCCTTCATAGCTTGATTGTAAGTAAAAATCGCTCTATGACTGACCTCAACTCCTTCTTTACACCAAAATTGACAATCTTGACACTTTGTTGACGAACCTGTTTTCATACAGTTTGGACAATGCTTCTCTCCAATCCTCTCAAAAGTAGAGTTACAGTCCGAACAAAGACAGGAGGCATCATTCTTCAGAAGTAAGAGACTACTGAAAGTTAAAACAGCCTTCATAGTCTGCCCACATAACAAACACTTCATAGACCCGCCTCCTTATTCATCTGTTGAATTTCCTTAATTGCCTTTTTGATTGAAGTATTTAACCCGTCATGGAAGAAAAGCAAATCCCCTGTCGGTCTATCCATGCTTCGTCCAACTCGTCCACCAATCTGAATCAAACTAGACTTGGTAAACAGACGATGGTTGGCTTCTACTACAAAAACATCCACACAAGGAAAGGTAACTCCACGCTCCAAGATTGTTGTACTGATAAGTATTGTCAGTTCTCCATCTCGAAAAGCTTGAACCTGCTCTAATCGATTTTCTGTTACAGAAGATACAAAGCCAATTTTCTCATTTGGAAATTGCTCCTGTAAGATTTCTTTTAACTGCTCCCCTTTCTTAATTTCTGAAGCAAAAATGAGTAACGGATAAGCTGTCTTTCTCTGCTTCTCAATATAGGACTTTAACTTTGGTGACAACCGATTTTTCTCTAAACAGTGATTAAAATCCGATAACCAGACAGGTTTAGGAATAATCAACGGATTTCCATGGAACCGTCTCGGTAAACTCAGTCTTTTTAGTTCTCCTAAACGGACCTTTCTATCTAACTCATCGGTCGAAGTCGCTGTTAAAAAGATTCTCAGTCCATTCTCCTTTACACTATTCTTGACAGCATGGTAAAGCGTGGGATTGTCAACATAAGGAAAAGCATCTACTTCATCCACTATCAGCAAATCAAAAGCTTGATAAAATTTCAATAACTGATGGGTCGTCGCAACAACTAATGGTGTTCGAAAATAAGGTTCCGATTCTCCATGTAGGAGGGCTACCTCGCAAGAAAAATCCTTTTGCAGGCGCTTATAAAGCTCCAAACAAACATCTATGCGAGGACTGGCCAAACACACTGCACCTCCCGCATTGATCACCTTAGCCACAACTTGATAAATCATTTCTGTCTTTCCAGCCCCTGTCACCGCATGAACTAAAGTTGGCTCCTGCTTGTCTACTGCTTGAAGCAGTCCCTCTGACACCTTCTCTTGAAAAGGAGTTAATTGACCACGCCATTTAAGAACATCTTGCTTCGGAAAATCCTCCTGTGGAAAATAGTATAAAGCTTGATCACTCCTGACTCGCTTCATCAGTAAACACTCCCTACAATAGTAAGCACCGATGGGCAAATACCATTCATCTAAAATAGCACTATTACAACGTTGACAGAAAAGTTTCCCTTTCTCCTTTCTCATTGCTGGAAGTTTCTCCGCCAACTGACGTTCTTCTTCTGTTAATTCATTCTCCGTAAACAAACGACCGAGATAATTTGGATTTACTTTCATACTTCTTTATTCGTAAAAACTAGCACTTTAGATGATTTTTTAGTACAATTAAATCATGGAATTTAGAACAATTAAAGAGGACGGTCAAGTCCAAGAAGAAATCAAAAAATCCCGCTTTATCTGTCATGCCAAGCGTGTTTATAGCGAAGAAGAGGCTCGTGACTTCATTACTGCCATCAAGAAAGAGCACTACAAAGCTACGCATAACTGCTCTGCCTTCATTATTGGGGAACGTAGTGAAATTAAACGTACAAGTGATGATGGCGAGCCTAGTGGTACTGCTGGCGTTCCCATGCTTGGGGTACTAGAAAATCACAATCTCACTAATGTCTGTGTGGTCGTGACACGCTACTTTGGTGGTATTAAACTAGGCGCTGGAGGACTAATTCGTGCTTACGCCGGCAGTGTCGCCTTAGCTGTCAAAGAAATTGGTATTATTGAAATAAAAGAACAGGCTGGCATTGCTATTCAAATGTCTTATGCTCAATACCAAGAGTATAGTAACTTTCTTAAAGAACATGATCTCATGGAGCTGGACACAAACTTTACAGATCAAGTCGATACGATGATTTATGTTGATAAAGAAGAAAAAGAAACTATTAAAGCTGCACTTGTAGAGTTTTTTAATGGAAAAATCACTTTAACTGACCAAGGTTTACGAGAAGTTGAAGTTCCTGTAAACTTATTGTAAACAATGGATAATACAGCGTTTCGTTGACATTCTCACAACTACTTTAGCGAGCAAAATAAAAAGATGCTTGCCAAGACCTACTAGAAAATGAAGCAATTCAAAAAGAAAACGGATAGCGTTCTCCTTTACACCTATTTACTAGAATTAGCCTATCACAATCGCTTAAAAATTAATGGCTTAGACCTGTGATATAAAAAAATCCTATCGCTCCGATAGGATTTCTATATTTTACAAATGTTATAGTTAGCGTTATACTAGAAATATCTTATACAAAGAGGTATTCATATGTCTATTTATAACAACATTACTGAACTAATCGGTCAAACTCCGATTGTTAAACTCAACAACATTGTGCCAGAAGGTGCTGCAGATGTCTATGTAAAACTTGAAGCATTTAACCCTGGTTCTTCTGTAAAAGACCGTATTGCTCTTAGCATGATTGAAAAAGCTGAACAAGACGGTATTCTAAAACCTGGTTCTACTATTGTTGAAGCAACAAGTGGAAACACTGGTATTGGACTTTCATGGGTAGGTGCTGCTAAAGGGTATAAAGTCGTCATCGTTATGCCTGAAACTATGAGTGTAGAACGACGTAAGATCATCCAAGCCTATGGTGCTGAACTCGTCCTTACGCCTGGTAGCGAAGGAATGAAGGGTGCTATTGCTAAGGCTCAAGAAATCGCTGCTGAACGTGATGGTTTCCTTCCTCTTCAATTTGACAACCCAGCAAATCCAGAGGTACACGAAAGAACAACAGGAGCTGAAATACTAGCTGCTTTCGGTAAAGATGGACTAGATGCCTTTGTTGCTGGAGTGGGTACCGGTGGAACGATTTCTGGTGTTTCTCATGCACTCAAATCAGCAAATTCAAACATTCAAGTTTATGCAGTGGAAGCTGATGAATCTGCTATTCTGTCTGGTGAAAAACCTGGTCCTCACAAAATTCAAGGTATCTCAGCTGGATTTATTCCTGATACACTAGATACAAAAGCTTATGATGGTATCGTTCGTGTAACATCAGACGATGCTCTAGCACTCGGCCGTGAAATTGGTGGTAAAGAAGGTTTCCTTGTAGGGATTTCTTCAGCTGCAGCTATCTATGGAGCAATTGAAGTTGCTAAGAAATTAGGTACAGGTAAGAAAGTCCTTGCTCTTGCACCAGATAACGGTGAACGTTATCTCTCTACAGCACTCTATGAATTTGAAGTGTAGTCTCCTAAATACATTTGGCCCTTATTATAGGGCTTTTTATTTTTACCTTGAAAATAGGAAGTTCTCCCTATAGAGATCTACTGTATAGAAAAAGGAAGCCAAATTGCTTCCTTTTTATGATTAGTTATTCAAGGCTGCTGCCATTGTAGCTGCAACTTCAGCTTCGAAGTCGTTTGCAGCTTTCTCAATACCTTCACCAACTTCAAAGCGAGCAAACTCAACTACTGAAGCGTTAACTGATTCAAGGTATGCTTCAACTGTCTTGCTGTCATCCATGATGTAAACTTGTGCAAGAAGTGTGTAAGCTTGGTCAACTTTAGTGTTGTCAAGCATGAAGCGATCCATTTTACCTGGGATAATTTTGTCCCAGATTTTTTCTGGTTTGCCTTCTGCAGCCAACTCAGATTTGATGTCAGCTTCAGCTTGAGCAATCACTTCATCAGTCAATTGAGATTTTGATCCATACTTCAAGTGTGGAAGAGCTGGTTTGTTAACCATTGCACGGCTTTCGTTATCTTGGTCGATAACGTGGTTCAATTGTGCCAACTCATCTTTAACAAATTGCTCATCCAATTCTTTGTAAGAAAGAACTGTTGGTTTCATCGCTGCGATATGCATTGACAATTGTTTAGCCAGTGCTTCGTCTCCACCTTCAACAACTGAAATAACACCGATACGTCCACCGTTATGTTGGTAGGCTCCAAAGTGTTGTGCGTCTGTTTTTTCAATCAAAGCAAAGCGACGGAATGAGATTTTTTCTCCGATAGTTGCTGTTGCAGATACGTATGCAGCTTCAAGAGTTTCACCTGAAGGCATTGTCAAAGCAAGAGCTTCTTCATTGTTAGCAGGTTTTCCTTCAGCAATAACTTTAGCTGTGGTATTTACCAATTCAACAAATTGAGCATTTTTCGCAACGAAGTCAGTTTCAGCGTTTACTTCAATAACTGCTGCAACATTACCGTTAACATAAACACCAGTCAAACCTTCTGCAGCAACACGGTCAGCCTTCTTAGCTGCCTTAGCCATACCTTTTTCACGAAGCAATTCAATCGCTTTTTCGATGTCACCGTCTGTTTCTACAAGCGCTTTTTTAGCGTCCATAACACCGGCACCAGATTTTTCACGCAACTCTTTTACAAGTTTAGCTGTAATTTCTGCCATTTTTATTCTCCTATATTTTTTAAAAATAGGAGAGCCGGGCTAAGCCCCGCCCTCCTAGGTAATTACTATTTATATGAATTAAGCGTTGTCGCCTTCTACAACTTCAACGATTTCTTCAATTGAATCTGCTTGAGTTTCTGAAGCTGCAAATTCTGCTTCAACCGCTACTGCATCTTCACCTTGACGTCCTTCAATGATAGCGTCAGCCAATTTAGCTGTGATCAATTTAACAGCGCGGATAGCATCATCGTTAGCTGGGATGATTACATCGATATCATCTGGATCAGTGTTTGTGTCAACCATCGCTACAACTGGGATTCCCAATTTCTTAGCTTCTTTAACAGCGATTTGCTCTTTATGTGGGTCAACTACGTACATCACATCTGGGATACGAGGCATATCTTTGATACCACCTAAAAATTTTTCAAGACGCGCACGTTGTTTGTTAAGAAGTGCAACCTCTTTCTTAGGAAGGACTTCAAAAGTTCCATCTTCTTCCATACGTTTGATTTCTTTCAAACGAGCGATACGTTTTTGGATTGTTCCCCAGTTTGTAAGAGTTCCACCCAACCAACGGTGGTTGATGAAGTATTGACCTGAACGTACTGCTTCTTCAGCAACTGCATCAGCTGCTTGTTTCTTAGTACCAACGAACAATACAACCGCATCGTTAGCTGCTGCATCACGCATGAAGTCGTATGCTTGGTCAGCGTATTTTACAGTTTGTTGCAAGTCGATAACGTGGATTCCGTTACGCTCTGTAAAGATGTATTTAGCCATCTTAGGGTTCCAGCGACGAGTTTGGTGACCAAAGTGTACACCAGCCTCAAGAAGTTGTTTCATTGAAATTACTGCCATGAGTATTTCTCCTTTTTGTTTTTTTCCTCTTCTTGACTTCAACTCGCAAAACGACCCAAGGGCAACTGCTTCACAATTCATCAAGAATGAGTATTATCGTTCACACGACAATTCTCATTTTACCATACTTTTCCAATATTTTCAAGCTATTTTGATATAATTTTTAATAGTTATTGTCTCTGGTAAAACCTGAAAAAGAGGGCTCTATTCGAGTCCCTCTCTCTAATTAGTCTGCATAAATATATGTCACAAAACCTTCAGAAGTCGTTGTTGGATTAAACCATCCACGGTGGTTTCCAAGTGTGCGATTACCTGCATAGTTTGATTCTGATACTTGGATACGTGTTGTTGATTCAACAGCTGTAACAACCGCTACGTGTCCATATCCACCATCGTTCCAACATGCAATTGCTCCAACTTGAGGGGTTGAACCTGTACGGAAACCTGCTGCTGCTGCACTTGTAGCCCACTGTGCTCCATTACCCCAGTAGTCTCCAGCCCAAGGTGCCAATGTTTTTACTCCCCAGGTACATTCACCAATTGGATAAGTTGAGGCATTTGTGTTATATGTTGGACGTACTTTAGCCTGAACAGGTGCTACTGCAGATTCAGATACTGCTTGTACCTGTGCTGTTAGGTTTGTATTACCTGAAGCAAGTACTGATTGTTGTTGGCTAGCTTGTTTTTCTTTATAAGCTGCTTCTGCTGCCGCAGCTGCACGAGCCTCTGCCTCAGCTGCTGCTTTTTGCTCTAATAGACTTGCTTTTTCCCCTTCAGCTGTCGCTTTCTCAGCAGCAAGACTCAATTCAGCAGCTTTTAGTTCTGCCTGTTTCGTAGTCAATGCTTGTGCATCATCAGACAACTTCTGTTGATTTGCAATAACTGTATTAATTGCGTCATTGTTTGCCACTTGCTTTTCAGAAATTGCTTTTTTATCTGCTTTTTGTTGTTCCAACATTTTGTTATTAGCAGATACGATTTCATTCATTGCTGCAACACGTGAAATAGCTTCTGTAATTGATTTTGAGTTTACAATTGTATTGATGTAGCTAGTTGCAGCTCCATTTGTTTGAGCACTGCGAGCTTGTTTTTCCAAAGAATCATTACGAGACACAATATTTTTAGAAAGTTCTGTAATCTCATTCTCAAGTTTTTTAGATTCTGCTTGTAATCTATCATTTTCAGCTTGCAAGTTAGATTGCTCAGCTTGAATAGCTGATACTTGCTCCTGAATTTGGTCAACTTGTTTTTGGGCTTCTTGTTGTTGTGCTGTTAAGTTACTAATTTTATTATCTTGAGCAGCAATTTTGTCATCAGTAGTTTCTGCATGCGCAGTTGTTAAAACAGCTACTTGAGAAACCATTACTGTACTTAATAAAAGTGACGCTAAGATTTTTTTCTTCATATTACGTAGATACTCCTTCTTTTAAAGACAATACTAGTATACCAAAAAAAGGCCTAATGAATATTACGCCTTTGTTACATTTTTGTTTCTTTCTCATAGATAATATTTTTCAAAAATAAACTGAAAAATAAGCATCCACACAAGATTTAAAATCATGGATGGTACTAGGCTATAAACGATAAAAATCGGCAGACTATCTACAGTTAAACCTACCACTAATGCAAAGAGATAAGCTCCCATATCAAATAGAAAACTCATGACAATCATAGCTAAGATTCTTGTCCAGCGATTCAACAAAATAACACTATTCAATTTATGAAGAAAGGCTCCCAATAAGATAAATAAGAGAGTTGCAATCCCTATTAGATGGAAAAAGTAAACATCGTAAACCAAGCCTATCACAAAACAATAGACTAGGTAGAAATACTCTGATACTTCTATCGTCTCAAATAAGAGAAATAGAAAAAGAAAATGACTAGCCAAATGTACATGGGGGAAAAATGAGCCCAGAAGCTGGCTAATATGGGCGTCAATTAGAACAAAGAAAGGAAGCAATAAAAACACTCCAACCCGCTTCAACTGTCTCATTATGAATTCCCCACTAATTCTATCACATCCACATTATGAGTATCTGCACTCAATTTAACAGTTACTTCTCGTGTCAAATAGTCTGTACTATGCGTTGTGGCAACCACTTCACCAACAGGAATATCCGCAACGTTAAAGTTTCCTAATCCACCCGTTGTCACCTTATCGCCTGTACTAATATCGCTACTACTATTTAATTGACTAATTTTTAGAACTTCATTTTCCTTGTCATAGCCAACAATAATCCCATAAATTGTAGTAGAACCATGTTGAATTTTAACAGAAATCTTATCAGCATTTTCCGTATTTGTCAGAAGGTTGACTATAGTAGAGTTCTCCTCTACTTTTGAAACACTCCCAATCAAGCCACCATTTGCAATAGCTAACATGTTCTCAGAAGCCCCTTTTGATTTACCTGCATCCAAGGTCAATTCCTGCTTCCAAGATACCGGAGAACGCATAATAACATCTGCTGCCAAAGTCTTTGTAGCTTGCAACTTGGACTTCATACCAAGCAATTGACGCAATTGTTCATTTTCTGTCTTTAAACTTTCCGCCTCATTTGATTTAACTTCTAACTGGTAAATCTGTTTCTTCAAACTTTCATTTTCATTATATGTTCGTGTCAAATGAGCCAAATCTGATTTGACAGAATCAAACCACCGAAAAGGTTTTTGCACAACTCTATCAACCAATGAGATTCCATCTCCTAATTTTGTCACAATTGTACTTGAATAAGTCGTCGCTAAGAGAGCTGACACAAGCAGAACAGTGACAAAAACAATAATGACATATTTTGATTTTTTAAAACGGTTCATATCCCTACCTTTATATCAAAAACTGTTACAGTAACTTTTTATCAATTCCTGAAAGCTACTAAGATTTTAAGAAAAATAAACAACAACCAAGTACGAGAACAACAAGAATGGTCAGCGTATCCTTTCGAGTCCATTTCAATTGTCGGTATTGACTTCTACCTTTTCCACCCTGATAACCACGCGCTTCCATGGCGATAGCCAAGGAATCTGCACGTTTTAAACTTGTCGCAAAAAGAGGAATCAAAATGGGAATCATCGCCTTTACTTTTTGAACGATGCTTCCTTCACCAAAATCCACTCCACGTGCTTTCTGTGCATTCATAATCCGCGTCGTATCATCCATTAAGGTCGGAACAAAACGCAAACTCATAGATAGCATTAAGCCAATTTCATGAACTGGAACTTTCACACGCTTTAAAGGTGCTAATAAAGCTTCGACAGCTGATGCCAAACTTAAGGGCATTGTTGTTAAGGTTAACAAAGTTGAAAAGAAAATAATCAATACAAAGCGACAAAAAATAATTCCAGCTTGTTGCAGAGCATAATCCGTGATTCTCACAAACGAAAATTCAAATAAAACATTCCCATTAGAAATGAAAAACAGTTGAAAAATAGTTGTGAAGGCAATCAAAAAAAACATAGACTTCAAGCCCTGAATAAAAAATGAAATAGATACTCCTGACAAGGCAATAAATATCCCTGTTACTATAAAAAGAATCAGATTCGTCAAAGGATTATTAGCCCAAAAAACGATCAAAATCAGTAGCATCATAGCCAGTAATTTGCTACGTGGGTCCAATCGATGAACTATCGAATCCCCTGGGATATAACGCCCCAAAATCATACTATCCATTTAGCGACTCCTTGAACTCCTCTATCTTAATCGGTAATCGTTTAAATGACACGCCTCTATCAGCCAATCGTTTACAAAAGGCTGTAATTTTAGGTACTCCCAACTGCACTTCTTCCATAAAGACAACATCTTGAAAGACATCACTTGGTTTACCACCCTTAACTAAACGTCCCTTTTCCATTACATAGACTTGATTCGCATATTCAGCAACATCATCCATCAAGTGCGTTACCAAGACGATGGTCATCCCTGACTGGTGGAGTTTTTTGAACAAGTTCATCAACTCTTTTCTACCCAAAGGATCTAGGCCAGCTGTTGGCTCATCTAAGACTAATATGGCTGGTTCCATGGCAAGTATGCCTGCAATGGCGACACGTCTCATTTGTCCACCTGACAACTCAAACGGACTACGATTAAAAAGTGATTCATCAATTCCAACCAGAGCCAGTTTCTCACGAGCAATCTTCTCTGCTTCTTCTTCAGAAACTCCAAAATTTTGCGGTCCAAAAGCAACGTCTTTTAAAACCGTTTCTTCAAAAATCTGATTTTCAGCAAACTGAAATACCAAGCCAACCTGTTTTCTAATTTGACGAATATCTTTATTTTTAGAAGTCGAGGTGATTAAGGTATCAAAAACTCGCACACTTCCTTGACTTGGTACCAATAAACCATTTAAGAGTTGTAAAATAGTTGATTTACCACTACCTGTGTGCCCAATTAAAGCTGTATAAGAACCATCTTCAATCGTCAAAGAAACATCCGACAAAGCTGCTGAAGCTAAGGGAGTCCCTTCTTGATATGTAAAACTCACATTTTCTAGAGCAATTCCCATAGCTTATCCTCTAGCTCACTTTCTGTCAAATAATTTTCAGGTAAATCATAGCCATTCTGGTTCAAAGAATGTTTTAATTGATTGGCAAAAGGATTGTCTAATCCAATTTGATCTAAATCATTTCGAGAGAAAAGATCTCTTGGACTACTAGTTGATTCAATTGACCCTTTTTTCATGACCAATACACGATCACTCATGGCAACTTCTTCCAAATCATGGGTAATGGAAATGACCGTCATATCATAGTCTTTCCGAATTCCTTTTACTGTCTCAATCAGTTCTCTACGCCCCTCAGGATCCAACATACTCGTTGCTTCATCTAGGATTAAAATAGCTGGTCTTAGGGCTACAACACCTGCAATGGCCACACGTTGCTTTTGGCCACCCGATAAACGTGCTGGCTCTCTCTTTTTAAAGTCCAACATGCCAACCAAATCCAGAGCTTCTTCCACTCTCTTTTTCATTTCTTGACGAGAAAGGCCCTGATTTTCCAAACCAAAGGCAACATCGTCTTCAACAGTCGCTCCAACAAACTGATTGTCTGGATTTTGAAAAACCATACCGATTTGACGACGTATATTCCAAACATTTTCCTCAGTTAGCCGTTGGCCATCAATTACAATCTCTCCAGATTCTGCTTCTAGTAAGCCATCAATTAAGCGAACCGTCGTTGATTTACCACTACCATTATGCCCTACAATCGAAAGCCATTCTCCACGTTTCACGTGAAACGTAATATCCTTCACATCATAGTATTCCTGACTTTCCTTATAACGAAAAGAAAGATTTTTTACATCAATTACTGATTTCATTTCGAACCAAATGTCCCTTTAAATACATAGGCACTACCCTTGAAATAATCATAGCCAGAGTAGATAGTGAAAAACAAGGCTACATAAAGTAGAACTTGACCAAGCAAAGTCCAGTGTAATAGCAAGAAAATAATGGCAAACATCTGACTGAAAGTTTTAATTTTTCCAGGCATTGCTGCTGCTAAAACTGTTCCACCAGTTTCAACCAATAAAAGCCTTAAACCTGTCACAGCCAACTCACGACAGATGATCACTGCAACAATCCAAGCTGGAGCCATACCTAGCTCAATCAACATAATAAAAGCCGACATAACTAGTAGCTTATCCGCCATAGGATCTGCAAATTTACCGAAATTACTGACTACATTCCATTTACGAGCTAAATATCCATCTAAATAGTCGGTAATACTGGCAACAGCAAAGATAATAGCCGCTACCATATGACTTTCTATCGAATTTCCTATCGTTAAAATAAAGATAAAAATAGGTATAAAGAGAATTCGACCTATTGTTAAGAGATTGGGAATTTGTTCTTTTTTCATTCGTTTTTCCTTAATTTTTAGTAAAGGTTACAGTGATTTGTCCAGTTTGAGCTGTTAACTTCGATAAATCAACAGTCTGATTATCTACTGTCAAAGTAACACCTTTTACAACACCTAAGGTAATGGTTACAGGACTTTTAGTTGCAACTGTTGCTTCTGCACTTTTATTATCCGGTGATAAGGTTACACCGCCCTCAAGTTCGCTTTCTGAAACGCTGACCCAACTTGTAACATCTGAAACTGCCAATTGCAATTTAACTGTCTCCTTACCTGTCTTATAAGCGATTTCTACATGATTTCCTTCGCCTGATACACTTATAGCTGATTCTACACTAGAAGAACTGCTAGATGAACTACTACTTGATGAGTGAGGAACAGAGCTAGTTGAACTTATTGAACTTGTTGATTGAACCACACTGTAATTAGAAAGAGAAGGCCCCTCTGGTTGAGTTTGAATATAGTTCCAAACATAATAGGTCACAAAAATTAAAATCGATAAGGCAAAAAGGATAAAATAAAATAAAGGTAAAAATGATGTTTTTTTCTTCTTTTTCTTACTTGAACGTCTACGACCTGTCAACTCATCTTCATCAACATCTACTTCCTCATAAGTAATCATACTCCCAGAATCATAAGCATCCAAAACAATTTGGTCATCTAACTCAACAGCCCATGCATATTTTCTCAAGAAAGAACGTGTGTAAAAAGGACTTGGAAGTTGATCGAAATCGTCTGCTTCCATTGCTTCCAACATATCTAACTGGATTTCTGTCTTTTTCTGCAATTCATCTAAACTCAATCCCTGATTGATTCTAGCTAATCGTAAAACCTCACCAATTGTTTTTTTTCTCATACTTGTCATCCCTTCTTTCTAGTGTCTATTATGATAGGTTACTACGATGGGAATATTGTAAAATCAACTATGTCACCATCATCTATTAAATGATGTCCAGCATCAAGGACATCCTCTAAAGTAATTTCCTGTAAAATCTTTGGTAAATCAAAAATTGTCTCACCATGTTCAAAAGCATCATATTGCGTTGCAAGCAATTCAAGAGAGTTCATGCTACTGAAAAATTCTCCAAACATCTCTCTTTTGATAATATCTAAATGATCCTCTGTAATATCTAAATCCTTTGTAAAATTACGAATGGCCTTCCTAAATTGATGAGATAAAGCAACTGGCTCTTTCGTATCCATTGTCAACATGACAAAATGAAAACGACTTGTTACTTCAATTTCAAGAGATAAGGAAGCATCTATTTTACCTGATTCATATAACTTTTGAAAACGATCCGAAGTCCAACCAAACATCATTGCAAACAATAATTTTAATAAAATATGATGTCGATAGCAATCCGCCTCAGCAACTTTTCGCTTACCTCTAACTCCAATCGCTAGTTTGGGAGAAGACACTTCCATTCTCATACTGTCTGTTTGCTTTACAGCCTGTAAAACAAATTTTTCTCTTACTACTTCCTGAACATCTAAATCTTTCAGTTCTTTTCTTTCAAAGTAACCCTGAACTAGCTCTACATCAAAATTACCAACTAAAAACAGAGACATGTTTACAGATTTGTAAAACCTTGTAAAATTTTCTTGCAAATTAGTTAGATTGATTTGGGAAATGGACTCCTCACTTCCAACTATATCAGTTGCTAAAGGAGTACCAGGATACAAATTCGCTAAGGTTGAAAAGAATAAACACGAATCTGGATCATCTTGATACATTTCTCGTTCTTGCTGGATAATATCCTGCTCTCTCAAAATGGAAGCTTCAGTAAAGTGTGCTGATGTTACCAATTCATCAAGTAAATCTAAATTCTCTAAGAGATAATCCGTCGATGAAAAAAGATAGTTTGTTTTTGTAAAGCTTGTAAAGGCATTGCTATCTGCACCTAGACTCGTAAAAGCTGACATCAAATCACTAGCATCTTCTCTTTCAAATAATTTATGTTCAAGAAAATGAGCAATTCCTGCAGGATATTGTTTTACATCTCCGTCAACTTCTGTGACAAGCGTATCTACCGAACCAAACTGAACAGTGACACTCCCGTAAACCTCTTTAAATTCCTTTTTAGGCAAAAGAGCAACTGTCAATCCGTTGGCCAAACGAGTTCGATAAACCATTTCTTTTACAGCTGGATAGTATTTTTCTTCAAAAACAACCTTTGTCATTCTATTCCTTCCATAAAGTAAATCGCTTGTAGTTTCACATTATTAGCTGCTCTACAAATAGCATCTTTGTCAACTTGCTCGAGTTTTGTAATCCAACTTTTAAAGTCTGCTGAAGATTTTCCAAGTAAGGCATTTTGATAAGCACGTTCAATCAATGAACCTTGATTATCTTGAGAAAGTAACAAAGACCGACGAATCATTTCCTTGGTCTGCTCTAGCTCAAGCTCTGTAAAATAACCTTTTTTTAAATCAAGCAGTTGATTATTCATCATTTTACGAGTCTGGTTTCGATTTTCTCGATCGATACCAGCATACATCCTCAAGAATCCACTAAACAAATCAAGCTGACTTGAAATAGTGTAAGCCAATCCAGCATTTTCACGGACATTTGTAAATAGTTTAGAGTGAGCAAATCCACCAAGTAAACCATTCATTACAATCATGGGTAAATGTTGCTCATCACCATATTCAGAAGGGCAATGATAACCTAATTCCAAAATGGATTGTCCCACATTTTTCCGAACCACACCTTCCTGAAGGATATTGGAATAAGGTTGACAATACTGGACCTTCACATCTCCTTCTCGACCTTTAAAGGCAAATGATTCTAATACATTTTGAATTTCAACCTCATTAAAATCACCTAGGAAAAAGAAATCGATTCGATCATTGGCCAAAAATTCTTGGAAACAAGAATAAGAACTTTGTGGAGTTTCAGCTAAAATACGATTTCGTAAATCACTATATTCCAATTGAAGACGTTCATCATGAAAAAACAATTTATCCAATTCTTTATGTGTAAAATAAAAAGAATCATCCATATCAGCTGCTAAACTTGCTAGCAATTGTTTTTTCTCAATTTCAAATAAGGCCGAATCAAACCCATTATCAACTACTACGGGTGAAAAAAGAGTTTCTTTTACTAGTTCCAAAACCTGTGAAGTTAACACATTTTTCTTACTTAAAAACTCATCACGAACATAGGTAAATGTCAATTCTATAATGTGACTTTGCCCTCTTCTGAAACAATTGGTTGACATATCTGTACCGTATAGACTGGCCAAGTGTCTCCTCAAAGCTTGAGAAGTGGAGTACATCTGATTAGCAGTCTCTAGCATACTCGCACTCAACATGCGACCTGCAATCGTATCAAGGGATAATGGAGCGGTAAAACGCACGGTAATTTTGTTCGTTTTAAACTTCTTTGATTGGATAAAATGTGTTGAAATTCCATGCACTAACTCCATGATTTACCTCCTTATATACAGACTTCTATTATATCACGAAAACCTGAAATTTTCTTGTTCTCTGTAACGGTTTTGAAATAAAAATCGCTTACATTTCTCCCTATTTCTCTCACTATTTTTAGGAAAATATGGTATAATACCAAAGATTGAGGTGAATTATGGAATACAAACTATTTGAAGAATTTATTACCCTCCAAGCACTACTCAAAGAACTTGGAATTACACATAGCGGAGGAGCTATCAAATCATTTCTCTCTGAACATTCTGTTTACTTTAATGGGGAATTAGAGAGTCGTCGTGGTAAAAAACTTCGTATTGGTGATAAAATTGACATCCCTGACATGAATATTGACATCTTGTTGACACAACCTACTTCTGAGGAGCAAGATGAATACCAAGCTGATAAAGTTGAAAAAGAACGAATCGCTAAACTTGTTAAGGAGATGAATAAAGGAGTAAAAAAAGACAAATCAAAACCTACTTCATCACCCAAAAGCAAACAAGCTCCACGATTTCCTGGTAGATAATCATGTGGCTACAACACCTATCTCTCAAAACTTTTCGTAACTACAAAGAGACGAAAATAGACTTTAATCCTAAATTAAATGTCTTTTTAGGACGCAATGCACAAGGAAAAACAAACATGTTAGAGGCTATCTATTTTTTAGCCTTAACGCGTAGTCATCGAACTCGAACAGATAAAAATCTCATTCATTTTGATGAGGAACAACTTCATCTTTCAGGTCTTGTTCAGAAAAATACGGGATCCATTCCTCTCGAAATCGAACTCACACAAAAAGGACGTGTGACAAAAGTTAATCATTTAAAACAGGCACGACTTTCAGATTATGTAGGACACATGAATGTTGTCTTATTTGCTCCTGAAGATTTACAACTAATTAAAGGAGCACCTTCAGTTCGACGGAAATTCATTGATATGGAGCTTGGGCAAATTAAGCCAATCTATTTATCAGATTTAACCAATTATAATCACATCCTAAAACAAAGAAACACTTATCTAAAATCAGCTCAAACAATAGATGAAACCTTCCTTTCAGTGTTGGATGATCAGCTAGTTGATTATGGATGTCGTGTGATGAATCACCGCTTAGATTTCATAAAAAAACTAGAACATTTTGGCCGTAAGAAACATTTTGAACTTTCTAATCAGATTGAAGAGTTGTCAATATCCTATCAATCTTCTGTAAAGATAACTGACAAGGAAGACTTATCTGAATCTTTCAAAATCGCTTTAGAAAAAAGTAAATCTAGAGATTTATTTAAAAGAAATACTGGTGTTGGTCCTCATCGAGATGATATTTCTTTTTATATAAATGGGATGGATGCTAGTTTTGGAAGTCAAGGTCAACATCGTAGTCTCGTCCTCTCGATAAAATTAGCAGAAATCGAATTAATGGAAAGCATCACTACAGAATCTCCAATATTACTGCTTGACGATGTGATGAGCGAACTTGACAACACTAGACAACTAAAATTATTAGAAACGATTTCTCAGTCAATCCAAACCTTTATCACGACAACAAGCTTAGATCATCTTCAAAATCTACCAGAAAATCTAAGTATTTTCACTATTCAGGATGGTAAAGTTAGTGTAAATTAAAATTGACAACATTGTAAAAGAACTCCTGTTTTTGCAGGAGTTCTTTTCATTTCTTTTACATAGAATAATTTGGCGCCTCATTAGTAATTTGTACATCGTGAGGGTGACTTTCTTTCAAACCAGCACCAGACATTTCAATAAATTGAGCATTATCGTGTAGTTCTTTAAGGTTAGCTGCACCACAGTAACCCATACCAGAGCGAATACCGCCAATCATTTGAAAGACAATATCAGCTGCCGCTCCTTTATAAGCAACACGACCTTCAATTCCTTCTGGAACAAGTTTATTTGCTTCATTGACAGAACCTTGGAAGTAACGATCGCTTGAACCTTTCTTCATAGCAGCGATTGATCCCATACCACGGTAAGTCTTGAATTTACGTCCTTGGAAGATTTCAGTTTCGCCTGGAGCTTCATCAGTTCCAGCAAACATAGATCCAAGCATAACAGCGTTTCCACCAGCAGCAAGAGCTTTTACAATATCTCCAGAATACTTGATTCCACCATCAGCAATGATCGTTTTTCCATATTCACGCGCAACAGCTGCAGCATCATAGATAGCTGTTACTTGTGGAACACCAACACCAGCAATTACTCGAGTAGTACAGATAGAACCTGGTCCAATACCAACCTTGACAACATCTACACCTGCTTCATAAAGGGCACGTGCACCTTCAGCAGTTGCAATATTTCCAGCAATCAAAGTACGATCTGGGAAGTGAGCACGAATCTCAGCAATTTTACGCAAGACACCTGCAGAATGACCATGTGCAGTATCAATAACAATCGCATCCGCCCCTGCCTCAAAAAGCGCCTCTGCACGTTCAAAGGTATCTGAAGTAACACCTACTGCACCTGCAACTAGAAGACGACCAAACTCATCTTTCGCCGCATTTGGAAACTCAATAACTTTTTCAATATCTTTGATAGTAATCAAACCAGAAAGACGACCTTCTTCATCGACCAAAGGAAGCTTTTCAATACGGTGCTCTTGAAGAATACTCTCAGCTGTTGAAAGATCTGTACCTACAGGAGCAGTCACAAGATTTTCACTGGTCATATGATTTGAGATTGGTTGGTTATAGTCTGAAATAAAACGAAGATCTCGGTTTGTCAAAATACCAACCAATTTACGATTTTCAAGTGTTTCAACAACTGGAACACCACTGATGCGGTAACGACCCATAAGCTCATCTGCTTCAGCAATTGTATGTTCAGGCGTCAAGAAGAACGGATCAATAATAACTCCATTTTCAGAACGTTTTACCTTACGAACCTCGTCTGCTTGTTGAGCAATTGACATGTTTTTATGGATAACTCCGAGACCGCCTGCACGAGCAATAGCAATGGCCATTTGACTCTCTGTAACTGTGTCCATAGCAGCGGTAATAATTGGGATATTTAAAGTCAGATTATCTGCCAATTTAGTTGTTAAATCTGCATCGTTAGGCAACACATGACTTTCAGCTGGAATAAGCAATACATCATCAAAGGTAAAACCTTTTTTCAAAAATTTAGTGTCCCAATTAGACATTCGAAGTTTCCTCTTTTCTTTCTTTTTGAGCTTGACTCTTTTTATATTGTATCTATCATACCATTCTATAAAAATTTGTCAAATGTTACAGGGGTAAATAAAAAACTATCTTTTCTTTGAGATAGAAATGATAGTTTCTTGTAAAATAAACTTAGTTAAAGTAATGAAGTCCCATTGCTCCTTTAACCTCAGATAGGGTTTGACCTGCAACTTCACGCGCTCTTTCACTACCTTTTTGAAGCATATTATAAACTTCTCCCATATCCTTAGCAAATTCGATACGGCGCTCACGAATAGGACCCAGTTCACGTTCTAATATTTCAAGTAGATAACGCTTGGTCTTCACATCACCAAGACCACCTCGTTGATAATGTTCTTTCATGTCAGCAATTTCTTGAGCATCTTCTGGGCTACCAAAAACATCTAGATAATGGAAAACCATATTTCCTTCAATTTTACCTGGATCTTCCACTCGAATATGATCTGGATCTGTATACATACTCATTACTTTTTTACGCAAAGTATCCGCATCATCAGCTAAATAAATACCATTATTGAGTGATTTAGACATTTTAGCATTTCCATCTAAACCAGGCAAACGCCCTGCTCTCTCATTTTCTGGATAAATACCTTCCGGCTCTACCAAGACATCACATTTATATGCATTGTTAAAAGAACGAACAATTTCACGAGTTTGCTCAATCATTGGTTTCTGATCTGTCCCAACAGGAACATAATTAGCCTTGAAAGCTGTGATGTCAGCTGCTTGAGCGATTGGATAGACTAAGAAGCCTGTCGGAATACTTTCTCCAAAGCCTTTCTGAGCAATTTCTGTCTTGACAGTTGGATTACGCTCCAAACGTGCTAATGAAACCAAATTCATATAATACATAGACAACTCAGCTAATTCTGGAATTTGGCTTTGAATAAAGATAGTTGACTTACTTGGATCCAATCCAACTGCAAGGTAATCCAAAGCCACATTTCCGATAGACTCTACAATGGTTTGAGGATCTTTGGCATGATCTGTCAAGGCTTGTTGGTCAGCCAAGAACACAAACATATCATACTTATCCTCTTCCTGTAATAATACTCGATTTTTGAGACTTCCAACATAATGTCCAATATGCAATTTGCCTGTTGGACGGTCTCCTGTTAAAATAATGGGTTTAGTCATTTTGTTCTCCTTCGACATAGTCACTTCAATTATAGCATTTTTTTAATGAAATAACCGCAATTTATTAAAATAAATCAACCTTGCAATTTACGAATTTGTGTAAAGAATTCTGTAAATCTAATTTACACAAAATTGACAAATAAAAATTTGAATATTTCTGTATTTTCTAGTAGAATAAATATATTACACATATAGGAGAAAAACATTGCTTACAGTATCTGATGTTTCACTACGTTTTAGTGATCGCAAACTTTTTGATGATGTCAATATCAAATTTACAGAAGGAAATACTTACGGATTAATCGGTGCTAATGGTGCCGGAAAATCAACCTTTTTAAAAATTTTAGCTGGAGATATCGAACCTACTACTGGACACATCTCTCTTGGTCCAGATGAGCGTCTCTCTGTTCTCCGTCAAAATCACTTTGACTATGAAGAGGAACGTGCCATTGATGTCGTTATCATGGGAAATGAAAAACTTTATAGCATCATGAAAGAGAAAGATGCTATCTACATGAAGGAAGATTTCTCAGATGAGGATGGAGTCCGTGCTGCCGAACTTGAAGGAGAGTTTGCCGAGCTTGGAGGTTGGGAAGCAGAGAGTGAAGCCTCTCAACTACTTCAAAACCTAAACATTCCAGAAGAATTGCACTATCAAAACATGAGCGAATTGGCCAACGGTGAGAAAGTAAAAGTTCTCCTCGCCAAAGCACTTTTTGGTAAACCTGATGTTCTTCTCTTGGACGAGCCTACCAACGGTTTGGACATCCAATCGATTACTTGGTTAGAAGACTTCTTGATTGACTTTGATAACACAGTTATCGTAGTATCCCACGACCGTCACTTCTTAAACAAAGTATGTACTCACATGGCCGACCTTGACTTTGGAAAAATCAAACTCTATGTCGGAAACTACGACTTCTGGAAGGAATCTTCTGAGCTTGCTGCTAAATTGCTAGCAGACCGTAATGCAAAAGCAGAGGAAAAAATTAAGCAATTGCAAGAATTCGTAGCTCGTTTCTCTGCCAATGCTTCTAAATCAAGACAAGCAACCTCACGTAAGAAAATGCTTGATAAGATTGAGCTAGAAGAGATTGTGCCATCTAGTCGTAAGTATCCATTTATCAACTTTAAAGCAGAACGTGAAATTGGTAATGATCTCTTGACAGTAGAAAATCTAACTGTAAAGATTGATGGTGAGACTATTTTAGATAATATCAGCTTTATCTTACGTCCAGGTGATAAGACAGCTCTTATTGGACAAAATGATATCCAAACGACTGCATTGATTCGTGCAATCATGGGAGATATTGACTATGAAGGAACTGTCAAGTGGGGAGTTACTACTAGTCAATCTTACCTTCCAAAAGATAACTCAGCTGATTTTGCAGGGGGAGAATCAATCCTTGACTGGTTGCGTCAATTCGCAAGTAAAGAAGAAGATGACAATACTTTCCTACGTGGTTTCCTCGGCCGTATGCTCTTCTCTGGAGATGAGGTTAACAAACCTGTCAACGTTTTATCAGGGGGAGAAAAAGTCCGCGTCATGCTTTCAAAACTCATGCTCTTGAAATCAAATGTCCTTGTACTTGATGATCCAACCAATCACTTAGACTTGGAATCTATCTCAAGCTTGAATGATGGATTGAAAAACTTTAAAGAATCAATCATCTTTGCCAGCCATGACCACGAGTTTATTCAAACTCTAGCTAACCATATCATTGTCTTGTCTAAAAATGGCGTCATCGATCGTATTGATGAAACCTACGATGAATTCCTAGAAAATGCAGAAGTACAAGCAAAAGTTAAAGAACTTTGGAAAGACTAAATAAAACTTCAAAACTCAGTTGGGGTAACCAGCTGAGTTTTCTAACATTTTATGAGGTAACATGAAATTATTTTTTAAAACATATTGGACCTATTTTGTTTCCTTCATCATTCCCGTAATCATTATGACAGGAGTATATCTATCTCAAGGTATCTACTGGAATAGCGATCCATCTCCTCTATTAGGAGATGGATTTCATCAATACGTTATTTTTGATGTAGCTCTAAGAAATATCCTACATGGAAATGGTAGTTTGTTTTATACCTTTACAAGTGGCCTCGGATTGAATTTCTATGCCCTATCTAGTTATTACTTGGGTAGTTTCCTTTCACCACTAGTTTACTTTTTTGATCTAACTAATATGCCAGATGCTGTCTATCTGACAACTCTATTAAAATTTGGATTGATTGGACTGTCAACTTACTTTAGTTTAAATAAATTATTTCAATCGATTCCTAAGCCTTTAAAACTAGCTTTATCTACTTCCTGTGCTCTGATGAGTTTCACTGTCAGTCAATTAGAGATAAAAACCTGGCTAGATGTTTTTATCTTGATTCCTTTAATTATAACTGGTTTACAGCTACTTATCACTGAAAAGAAATTCCTATTGTACTTTACAAGTCTGTCAATCTTATTTATCCAAAACTATTATTTTGGCTATATGACAGCATTGTTTCTTATTTTCTGGTATCTCTTCCAAATTTCTTGGGACTTTAAAACTCGAAAATCATCTTTTCTTGATTTCATAGTTATCTCCTTTTTAGCTGGTATGACTAGTTTGATTATGACTCTTCCCACTCTGTTTGATTTACAGACACATGGGGAAAAATTAACTGAAGTTACAAAGTTTCAAACTGAAAGTAGCTGGTATCTTGATCTCTTTGCTAAACAATTCATTGGTTCCTTTGACACAACAAAGTATGGGGCAATCCCAATGATTTTTGTAGGACTACTTCCCTTTATTTTGACTATTTTATTTTTTACACTGAAAACTATTAAGTTTCACGTGAAACTTATCTATGCAATCTTCTTTACATTTCTAATTGCCAGCTTTTATATAGAAGCTCTTGATTTATTTTGGCAAGGTATGCATACTCCAAATATGTTTTTACATCGCTATGCTTGGATTTTCTCTACCTTGTTAATTTACACAGCAGCAGAAGTCTTAAATCGTCTGAAAGAAATTAAAGTCTGGAATTTTTTAGCTTCGCTTTTTCCTGTGATAACAGGATTTTTAGCTACCATTTATCTAAAATCACATTATTCTTTTTTAACAAATTTGAATATTCTGCTTACTCTTGAATTTTTAGTTGTCTATTCTCTTTTACTCCTTGCAGTTATCAAAAAGTTTATCTCTGTAAAACTGTTTGCCATTCTAATCTCTTTATTTATAATGGTTGAAATGAGTTTACATGCTTCATCTCAAATGGACGGAATTGCTAAGGAATGGGGATTTGCTTCTCGAAGTGCTTATAATCGAGATATCCCAGCTATGGAATCTTTCTCAACATATATTGGGAATCAATTTACCCGTACTGAGAAACTAGAAACTCAGACAGGAAATGACAGTATGAAATTCAACTACAATGGAATCTCTCAATTTTCTTCTGTGCGAAATCGTTCAGCAAGCTCTACTTTGGATAAACTGGGGTTTAAATCCTCCGGGACTAATCTCAATCTCCGTTATGGCAATAATAGTATTTTGACTGATAGTTTATTTGGCATCCAGTACAATATCTCAGAAAACCCTATTGATAAGTATGGTTTTAAAGATATCTATCAAAAAGATAATCTTACCCTTTATGAAAATCAATTCTCTCTTCCGATTGCCTTTGCTAGTCAATCTGTTTACAATGATGTCAAGTTCAATGAACATACCTTGGATAATCAAGCCTCGTTTTTAAATCAACTTGCTAACGTCGATTTTGATTATTTTTCTCCAATCCCTTATGACAAAACAGAAAATACTAATGATTTGATTAGTGTCACAAGTTCTTCAAATGAGGATGCAGCAATCCAGTATCAAATTGAGGTTCCCGAAAACAGTCAAGTTTATCTTTCTTTCACAAACCTTCACTTTTCTAATGACAAACAAAAGAAGGTTGACATCCTTGTAAATGGAGAAAAGAAAACTTTTACAACTGATAATGTCTTCTCCTTCTTTAATCTAGGTTATACAAAAGAGACAAAAACTTTCAATATTCATGTTAGTTTCCCTGGAAATTCACAAGTATCATTTGAATCTCCTACCTTCTACCGTTTAGATACCCAAACTTTAACTGAGGCAATTCAAAAAATTAAAGAACAACCTGTAACAGTATCAACTTCTAAAAACAAGGTCTTTGCTACATATTATGTTAAACAAGATACGTCCATTTTCTTCACCATTCCTTATGACAAAGGTTGGTCTGCCTACCAAGATGGTAAGAAAATAGAAATTAAACAAGCTCAAACTGGTTTTATGAAAGTTGATATTCCTAAGGGGAAAGGAACTATTACACTTTCCTTCATTCCCAATGGTTTTATTACTGGAGCAATCTGTTCCTTTACTTCTATTTTACTATTTGGAATCTATAATCACAGACGAAAGTTATCTAAGGCTTAAAAAATCGACCAGTTAATCGGTCGATTTTTTAATCTTCTCCCATTTTCTTAGGTTGATAGGCTAGCATACCTAAACAAATAAATAGTACTAATATAACGGCAAGGAAAATGACTTGATGATGAATATTTCCTGTCATAGAGATTGTTTGTCGTAATCCCGAAACTGAATAACTCATTGGTAACCAAGGACTAATAGCTCTAAAGAAATCATTTGTCAAAGCAAGTGGGTAAGTACCTGCACTTGATGCTAACTGTAATAAAAGCAAAATAAGAGAAAAGAAAGCTCCTATACGGCTATTCCATGTTGTTAAAGCGGTCACCATGGACATGAATACTAAACTTGTTAAGATGATGAGAATAAATGTTTTCATTTCATGATTAGCAGTTAGACCAATAAGATGAACTCCTCCATATACCAAAATCCCTGCTAAAACAGCTATAATACCATTTATTTCAGATCGAGATTTCAACCAAGCCCAACGACTCTCTGGATGACGTCCTGAAAGCAACTTCGCAAAGATCATATTCGTTGATATTGCTGCAACAAAGAGAGCAACTGATATCATATAAGGAGCCATTGCGATTCCATTTACAGGAACTTGGTCATTGTCTGTTTTGGAAAGATTGAGTGGATTTGACAAAATCTCTGCATTTTTAGATTCCGTTGATGCTGATTTAAGTTGATCACTAGCATTACCTAATCCTTGTCCCAAAGAAGCAACTCCTGTCTGTAAACCTTCCAATCCAGAAGTTAACTTTGTTCCACCTTCTGCTAGTTTCCCCGCTCCATCTGCCAATTTATTAGCTCCATTCTCTAATTGAGAAGCACCTGAAAGTAACTGACTGGATTTGTCAGCTAGTTGGCTAGAGCCTGACTGCAATTTATCAACTCCTGCTATCAATTCTTGACTCTTTTGATTCAATTGATTGGAGCCAGTTGATAATTTTTCAATACCAGACACTAATTCTGGAGTTTTTTCAACTAATTGACCAACTCCTGCTGTCAAGTTAGAAGATTTTTGTGTCAAGGTAGTTGAGCCTGAAACTAATTGGTTCAAACTACCTGTCAAGGTGGAATTCTTTTCACTTAGTTGACTTGCGCCCTGAGAAACTTTATCAACACCTGCAGTATATTCCTTTACACCCGATGTAATAGACTGACTGGCAGGAACTAATTTACTAGAAACAGCTCCTTGTATCTCTGTTAATCCACTTGACAATCCTGTCAAAGAAGTAGAAGCAAGCGGTAATACTTGATTAGCTTGATTTTTTAGTGTTGAAAGATTAGAAGATTGATTTTGTAAGTTTTCCAAACTTCCCTGTAAACCTTGTACTAAAGCTACAATTGACTGAGCCGATTGAATACTATCAGTCGAATTTTGAGATACAGAAGCAGTTATTTCAGCTTGTTGCTCACTTGTCAATGATTGATAAGTTGCTGTCGATTGAATATTGGCTAATGTAGTTGCTTTTTCAGACTGAGCACTTACTAACATTTGATTAGAAAGAGATGCTATACTTGATAAAACAGAATCTAATTGTTTTGTATCTCCAACATCAATATTTTGAATAGCTTGATTTAACTGATTCAAACCAGAAGATAATTGAACAATTTGATCTTTTTGCTCAGACGAAGCATCTAACTTGCTAGAAAGTTGTTGAATCCCTTCATTTAATTGCTCCATACCCATTCGAAGTGTAGATGATTGATTAGATAACTGATTCGCACCTGTTGCAAGATTTCCCACTCCGTTTGTATAGACACTAACACCAGATGAAAATTGATTAAGACCAGCATTGAGCTGAGAAACACCGCCAGTATAGGACTCTACACCAGTATATAGTTGATTGATTCCTCCTACTAATTCAGGACTTTTAGAAGATAATTGACCTAACCCGCTATCTAATTGACTCACTGCACCAGTATATGTAACTAAACCACTATTAAAATTTCCTAAGCCAAGATGAAGTTGTTCAACACCAGAAACATAAGCAGATAATCCTCTAGTAAACTGCTCCGTTCCATTTGAAAATGTTAAACTTGAATCTGCTAAAGAGTGTAGGTTAGTAGTTAATGTTTGACTTCCTGTCGCTAACTGATTCGCTCCATCAGTTAATTTTTCACTACCAGAAGCTGCTTGATTCATACCATCCTTTAAATCAATCATTTTGTTAAATAAATCTTTGGTATAGGTCTCGGTTACATTGGTAGAAACATTCTGCTTTAATTGTGTCATAGCAGAATCACTCATCTTGCTAGCAATAAAACTATGACCACTTGAAGTCTGATAATCGATTTGCATTTGCTCTGGGTGATCCGTTAAAATAGAAGTGGCTTTTTCAGATAGATCACTTGGTAAAGTCACTACCATATAGTAATCGCCATTTTCCAACCCCTTCTTACCTTCCTCTTCATCTACAAAATGAAAATCCAAGGTTTTATTTTCTTTTAAATTGGACACCATGTCTTTCCCTATAGACATGCTATTACCATTATAGGAAGCCTCTTTATCATTATTGACAACTGCCACAGGTAAGTCAGACAATTGCCCATATGGATCCCACATTGATGACAAAAATATGATATTGTACAGAGCTGGAATAAGAGAAATCCCTATCATGACAATAATAAAGGTTGGTTTTTTAAAAATTGCTTTCCATTCTTTAAACATAGTTTCTCCTTTTTTACACATATTGTCTAAAATTTTGATATAATAGATTCTACATTAAAAAATCTAAATTACAAGATAAAAAATCTATTTTTAGACATATAGTCTAATTTGTTTACAAGGAGGAAATATGCAAGAAAGTAACAAACGCTTAAAAACAAAGCGAACTATTGAAAATGCTATGGTAAAATTACTCATGGAACAGCCATTTGATCAAATTTCTACTGTCAAGTTAGCAGAAAAAGCCGGAATTAGTCGTTCCAGCTTCTATACTCACTATAAGGATAAGTATGATATGATCGAGCACTATCAAAGCAAGCTATTTCATACATTTGAATATATTTTTCAAAAACATGCTCATCACAAAAGAGATGCTATTTTAGAAGTATTTGAATATCTAGAGTCAGAACCACTTCTGGCTGCCCTTCTTTCTGAAAATGGGACCAAAGAAATCCAAAATTTCTTAAGAAATAAACTTCATATCATGCTCAGTACAGATTTACAAAAGCGATTTATGCAACTGAATCTTAATACCACTGAATTAGAATATAGTAGCATCTATCTAACTCACGCACTTTTTGGTGTCTGTCAAACTTGGATTGCACATGGAAAAAAAGAAAGTCCTCAAGAAATAACAGACTTCCTTATGAAAATGCTTGGTGATACAAATTGATACAAAAAGAGGAACACAACTGTGTTCCCTTTTATGGCTCTATAATATTTGTAGTGGGTAAATCCCCTATAGATATTATGGAGCCTATTTTGTTGTAGAAAAAAAGTCCCATAAGATCTATAATGAAAAGCGACAAAACCATCATTAGAAAGAATCATATGGAACAATTACATTTTATCACAAAACTACTCGATATTAAAGACCCTAATATCCAGATTATAGACATCATAAATAGGGATACCCACAAAGAAATCATCGCTAGACTGGATTATGAGGCCCCTTCTTGTCCTGATTGTGGAAGTCTAATGAAAAAATATGACTTTCAAAAACCATCTAAGCTCCCTTACCTCGAAACAACTGGTATGCCTACTAGAATTCTCCTTAGAAAACGCCGTTTTAACTGCTATCAGTGCTCAAAAATGATGGTCGCTGAAACTTCTATCGTCAAGAAAAATCACCAAATTCCTCGTATTATCAACCAAAAAATTGCGCAAAAGTTGATTGAGAAGATTTCTATGACCGATATTGCCCATCAGCTGGCCATTTCAACTTCAACTGTCATTCGAAAGCTCAATGACTTCCACTTTGAGTGTAATGTTAGAAATCTGCCTGAGATTATGTCTTGGGACGAGTATGCCTTCACTAAAGGAAAGATGAGTTTCATTGCTCAGGACTTTGAAAAGTTCAATATCATCACTGTTCTTGAGGGTAGAACGCAAGCTGTCATTCGAGATCACTTTCTTAAATATGATAGAGCCGTCCGCTGTCGAGTGAAAATCATTACTATGGATATGTTTAGTCCCTACTATGCCTTAGCTAAACAGCTTTTTCCATGTGCTAAAATCGTTCTAGATCGTTTCCATATTGTACAACATTTAAGCCGTGCTATGAGTCGTGTGCGTGTTCAAATCATGAAGCAATTTGAGCGAAAATCTCATGAATATAAGGCCATCAAACGTTACTGGAAGCTCATTCAACAGGATAGTCGTAAACTGAGTGATAAACGATTTTATCGCCCTACTTTTCGTATGCACTTAACCAATAAAGAGATTCTAGACAAGCTTTTGAGCTATTCAGAAGACTTGAGACACCACTATAATCTCTATCAGCTCTTGCTTTTTCACTTTCAGAATAAGGAAGCTGACAAATTTTTCGGACTCATTGAGGACAATCTAAAGCAGGTTCATCCTCTTTTTCAGACTGTCTTTAAAACCTTTCTCAAGGACAAAGAGAAAATTGTCAACGCTCTTCAACTACCCTATTCTAACGCAAAATTGGAAGCCACTAATAATCTCATCAAGCTTATCAAACGAAATGCCTTTGGTTTTCGGAACTTTGAAAACTTCAAAAAACGGATTTTTATCGCTCTGAACATCAAAAAAGAAAGGACGAAATTTGTCCTTTCTAGATCTTAGCTTTTCATCAACCCACTACAGTTGACAAAGAGCCCCTTTTATCTATACTCCGCCAGTAGGACTCGAACCTACGACATCATGATTAACAGTCATGCGCTACTACCAACTGAGCTATGGCGGATAAAATAGTCCGTACGGGATTCGAACCCGTGTTACCGCCGTGAAAAGGCGGTGTCTTAACCCCTTGACCAACGGACCTTCTATCTGTAGCAGATATAACCATTATATCAATTTCTTGCTAATTGTCAATCACTTTTGAGATTTTTTCTCTAAAATATCTTTTAATTTTCTAATTTTTAATCTTGAAATAGGACAACGATGGTCTTCATAGAAAACAATTTCTAAGTTTTTTCGATCAATTTCTCTAATATTGCCTATATTTACCAAAAATGACTTGTGAGGAGAATAAAATCGCTGAGTATGTTTGTCCTTTTCCTGAATATCTGTCATGGTACCATAAAACTCTTTGGCAAAATTCTTACCAATAATGCGCAATTTATGAGATACCCCTGTTGTTTCAATATACAAAATATCATGGTAAGGAATTTTTAAATCATTTCCCTTGTAATTGTAGTCGAAATAATCTACAACATCTTCATTTTCAAGTAACATACTCTTCGTGTAGAAGATATTTTGCTCAATTCTCTTCTTAAACATCTCATCATTGATATCCTTATCAACAAAATCTAAGGCTGATACCTGGTATTTATAGGTTAGAGTCGCAAACTCTGATCGACTAGTGATAAAGACGATAATAGCGTAAGGATTGTAATGACGAATGAGCTGAGCAACTTCAAATCCCTTTTTCTCAATTCCATGAATATCGATATCTAGGAAATAAAGCTGATTTACTTCATCATTTTCAATGTATTCTTCAAATTCACGGACTTTTCCCGTTGTCTTGTATGATATTGGAATATTCGATTCTTTCGAAATTTCATCCAATATTCTCTCTAGTCTCACTTGATGTTCAATAACATCTTCTAAAATTAAAACTTTCATTCAAATTCCCTCTTAAATCTAATGATTTGTCTAAATGTACTGCCTTCCATCTCTGTTTCTAAAATAATATTGTTGTACTTATCTAGTAGTTCTTTCACATTATTTAATCCGACTCCGCGATTTCTTCCCTTAGTGGAGAATCCTAAGGCAAATAGATCTCCTGAAGGAGTCATCGTCATTTTACATGAATTCTGAATCACAATAACTGTTTCAGTTTCCATCTTAATAACTGCTACTTCCATCTGCTTTTTATAGCTATCAGCCGATCCTTCGACAGCATTATTCAATAAAACGCTCATGATACGAACCAAATCCAATAGTTCAATGGGAAGCTTGGTAATCGTATCTTTTACTTCCAGTGTAAACTCTACACCATTATTTCGAGCATAGACAATTGACTGAGCGACCAAACTTCGTAAAGCTGAATCTTCTATGTTGTTCAAATCAAAGTAAGTGTACTTATCTGAACGCAGTTTATGATTTGCTTTGACCAAAACTTCATTGTAAACTCTGTCAATTTCTTGTAAATTACCACTGTCAATTGCCATCTGCATGCTGACAAGCATCCCAGCATAATCATGTCGAAATCCACGGATTTCATTATACAGTCCGACAATTTCATCTGTATAATTCTGTAAATGTTTCTGTTCAAATTTCTTCTGCTTCAAAGCAATCTCTTTTTCCATTTGTTCTTTATACGAATTCATTGCAAAGAAGGTCAAAAGGAGAGAAATAAAGACAATAGATGACAAAATACTTCCAAAACTATTCAAATGTTTAACCGTACTTACTATATCTGAAACGAAAGATGCAGTATGGAGCAATAGTAAGGCAAAAAATACTTTTTTCAAGAAGGGATAAAGGTAGTCCTTATCAAAATAGTTTAGTTCTAAGTGGAAATAATGAATGATTTTTAAGATAACAACATAAGTCAACACTGTTACAACGAAAAAGAATGGGGAATGATATTGTGAAACAAAATTGTCTCCTGTTATAGAGGAGAAAGTTACAGACAGAAAGTTATGAGTGCTCTCATATAAAAGAGATAGTAGTAAACTTAGGAATAGTCCTCTATCCCTCTCATACTGTTTCATCCATCGAAAATAGGAATATAGGCTCAAAGGAAATAAAAATGTTGCAATCCCTAACCCATCTAAATATAGAAGATAGAAGGGAAAATCAAGTGCTATTACTGTTAGTAAGGTATAAGCACCAAAAACGTATAGTTCTCTTCTATTTACTTGACCTTTACAAATTAAATGGTAACTGTAACTAATAATTAAAAAATAAACAATAACTGTCCCAAATTCAAGCAAATTCATTACTCTTTCTCCTTATTTCATTACTGTTTTATTTGGAAAATAAAATCACGGAGTAATCTTGACAGTCTACTTTCCCCACCTTGAATCTTTTGTAAGTCTTTTTCCTTCAAAGCTACAAACTGTTCCAATTTAACTGTGTTTTTCATAATAAAATCTCCTAAAATGTTTTTTCTTGTAAGCTAACTTACAAAAACCATTATACAAAATGGAATTTCATTTTAGATAAAATTCTCTCAACTGTCATTTTTTTCTCCCCAAGTGTACTTTTTTAAGAAAAAAGCCGGGAAAATTCCCAGCTTTGCTATTATATTGATCCCAGCAGGATTCGAACCTGCGACCGTTCGCTTAGAAGGCGAATGCTCTATCCAGCTGAGCTATGAGACCTAACACAATTATTCTACCAAAAAATCAATTAAAAGTCAATTCTCTATTTATGATAGGGCGAGCCCTGCTGAATCGTAAAAGCGCGATAGATTTGTTCAACAAGGACTAGTCTCATTAACTGATGGGGCAAGGTTAAGCGGCCAAAGCTGACAGAAAGATTGGTTCTCTTTTTTACAGCTGATGATAATCCTAAACTCCCTCCAATGATAAATGTAAGAGTAGAAAATCCTTTTATAGAAGCTTCTTCTAACTGCTTACTAAATTCTTCTGAAGAAAGTGTTTTCCCCTCAATGGCTAACACAATAACAAAATCACGGTCACCAACTTTTGATAAAATTCTCTGACCTTCTATTTCTAAAATCTTTTGATTTTCTGACTCACTGGCCCTATCTGGTGTTTTTTCATCTGCTAGCTCAATCATTTCAAGTTTAGCAAATCGAGAAATTCGTTTTGAATACTCCGCGATACCATCTTTTAAATACTTTTCTTTCAGTTTCCCAACTGTTACAATTTTAATTTTCATGACTCTATTCTAACATATTCTCTATTTTTTCACATCTTATTCACAAAATAAAAGGTTAATTTTAACCGAGAAAACCACAGATTTTTGGAAGTTATCCACAATCTGTGTAAAACTTTTGTGTTTAAGTTATAATTAAGCTAGTCAGTTTATACTTTCAGTAATTCAAAAATATGGAGGCAAATATGAAACATTTAAAAACATTTTACAAAAAAGGGTTTCAATTATTAGTCGTTATCGTCATTAGCTTTTTTAGTGGAGCCTTGGGTAGTTTTTCAATAGCTCAACTAACTCAAAAAAGTAGTATAAGCAACTCCAACAATAATAGCACTATCACACAAACTGCCTATAAGAACGAAAATTCAACAACACAGGCTGTTAATAAAGTAAAAGATGCTGTTGTTTCTGTTATTACTTATTCAGCAAACAGACAAAATAGCGTATTTGGCAATGATGAGACTGATACAGATTCTCAGCAAATCTCTAGTGAAGGATCGGGAGTTATTTATAAAAAGAATGATAAAGAAGCTTACATCGTCACCAATAATCACGTTATAAATGGCGCCAGCAAAGTAGATATTCGATTGTCAGATGGGACTAAAGTACCTGGAGAAATCGTCGGAGCGGATACTTTCTCTGATATTGCTGTCGTCAAAATCTCTTCAGAAAAAGTGACAACAGTAGCTGAGTTTGGTGATTCTAGCAAGTTAACCGTAGGAGAAACTGCTATTGCTATTGGTAGCCCATTGGGTTCTGAATATGCAAATACTGTCACTCAAGGTATCGTATCTAGTCTTAATCGAAATGTATCTTTAAAATCTGAAGATGGACAAGCCATTTCTACAAAAGCCATCCAAACTGATACTGCTATTAACCCAGGTAACTCTGGTGGCCCACTAATCAATATTCAAGGACAGGTTATCGGAATTACCTCAAGTAAAATTGCCACAAATGGAGGAACATCTGTAGAAGGCCTTGGTTTCGCAATTCCTGCAAATGATGCTATCAATATTATTGAACAGTTAGAAAAGAACGGAAAAGTGACACGCCCAGCTTTGGGAATCCAGATGGTTAATTTATCTAATATAAGTACAAGCGACATCAGAAGACTTAATATTCCAAGCAGTGTAACATCTGGTGTAGTTGTTCGTTCTGTGCAAAGTAATATGCCTGCAAATGGTCACCTTGAAAAATACGATGTTATTACAAAAGTAGATGACAAAGACATTACTTCATCAACAGACTTACAAAGTGCTCTTTACAATCATTCTATCGGAGACACCATTAAGATCACTTACTATCGTAACGGTAAAGAAGAAACTACATCTATTAAACTTGACAAGAGTTCAGGTGATTTAGAATCTTAATTGACATCTATGTAAAGAAAACTTTACATAAGAGAAAAGATGTGTTAGTGTAGAATCATGGAAAAATTTGAAATGATTTCTATCACGGATATACAAAAAAATCCCTATCAACCTCGAAAAGAATTTGATAGAGAAAAACTAGATGAACTAGCACAGTCTATCAAAGAAAATGGTATCATTCAACCGATTATTGTTCGTCAATCTCCTGTAATTGGTTATGAAATCCTTGCAGGAGAGAGACGCTATCTGGCTTCACTTTTAGCTGGTCTAACATCTATCCCCGCTGTTGTTAAACAACTTTCAGACCAAGAAATGATGGTCCAGTCCATCATTGAAAATTTACAAAGAGAAAATTTAAATCCAATAGAAGAAGCACGCGCCTATGAATCTCTCGTAGAGAAAGGATTTACCCATGCTGAAATTGCAAATAAAATGGGCAAGTCTCGTCCTTATATCAGCAACTCCATTCGTTTGCTTTCCTTGCCATATGCTATCCTATCAGAAGTAGAAAGTGGCAAACTATCACAAGCCCATGCACGTTCTCTAGTTGGGTTGAATAAGGAACAACAAGACTATTTCTTTCAACGAATTATAGAAGAAGATATTTCTGTAAGGAAGTTAGAAGCTCTTCTGACAGAGAAAAAACAAAAGAAACAGCAAAAAAATGATCATTTCATACAAAATGAAGAAGAACAGTTAAAAAAACTACTCGGAGTAGACGTAGAAATCAAACTGTCTAAAAAAGATAGTGGAAAAATCATTATTTCTTTTTCAAATCAAGAAGAATACAGTAGAATTATCAACAGCCTGAAATAAGGCTGTTCTTTTATTTTTTTATCTCACAAGGTTATCCACTATATTTTTCGATAAAAAACTTACTAAATCAATAGTTTCTGACTTTATCCCCAATCTGTGGATAAAACTTGGTAACATTGTGGATTATTTTTCACAGCTTGTGGAAAATTCTTGCTATCTATGGTAAAATATCTCTAGTATTAAACTTTTAAATAGTAAAGGAGGAGAAAGGATTGAAAGAAAAACAATTTTGGAATCGTATATTAGAATTTGCTCAAGAAAGACTGACTCGATCCATGTATGATTTCTATGCTATTCAAGCTGAACTCATCAAGGTAGAGGAAAATGTTGCCACTATATTTTTACCACGATCTGAAATGGAAATGGTCTGGGAAAAACAACTAAAAGATATTATTGTAGTTGCCGGATTTGAAATTTATGATGCTGAGATTACTCCTCACTATATTTTCACTAAACCTCAAGATACGACTATCTCACAAGTTGAAGAAGCTACAAATTCAACTCTTTATGACTATAGTCCAAAGTTAGCATCTATTCCTTATTCGGATACTGGATTAAAAGAAAAGTATACCTTTGATAATTTTATTCAAGGGGATGGAAATGTTTGGGCAGTATCAGCCGCTTTGGCTGTCTCTGAAGATTTGGCTTTGACCTATAACCCTCTTTTTATCTATGGAGGACCTGGGCTTGGTAAGACTCACCTGTTGAACGCTATTGGAAATGAAATTCTAAAAAATATTCCAAATGCGCGTGTTAAATACATTCCTGCTGAAAGCTTTATTAATGACTTTCTTGATCACCTAAGACTTGGGGAAATGGAAAAGTTTAAAAAAACCTATCGTAGTCTTGATCTTTTGTTAATCGATGATATCCAGTCACTCAGCGGAAAAAAAGTCGCAACTCAGGAAGAATTTTTCAATACCTTTAACGCCCTTCATGACAAGCAAAAACAGATTGTCCTAACCAGTGATCGTAGTCCAAAACATCTAGAAGGGCTCGAGGAGAGGCTTGTCACGCGCTTTAGTTGGGGATTGACACAAACTATCACCCCCCCTGACTTTGAAACACGTATTGCCATTTTACAAAGTAAAACGGAACATTTAGGCTACAATTTTCAAAGTGATACTCTAGAATACCTAGCTGGGCAATTTGACTCAAATGTTCGAGATCTTGAGGGAGCTATCAATGACATCACTTTAATTTCCCGAGTAAAAAACATCAAGGATATCACTATTGATATTGCTGCAGAAGCTATTAGAGCTCGCAAACAAGATGTTAGCCAAATGCTCGTCATCCCAATTGACAAAATCCAAAATGAAGTTGGTAACTTTTATGGTGTCAGCGTCAAAGAAATGAAAGGAAGCAGACGCCTTCAAAATATTGTGTTAGCCCGTCAAGTAGCCATGTATTTATCTAGAGAACTGACAGATAATAGTCTTCCAAAAATTGGGAAGGAATTTGGAGGAAAAGATCATACAACAGTCATTCATGCCCATGCAAAAATTAAATCTTTGATTGATGAAGACGATAATTTACGTTTAGAAATTGAATCAATCAAAAAGAAAATCAAATAACTTGTGGATAACTTTCGCTTTTTTATCTTTTTTATCCACATTTTTTAAACAAGCTAAAAAACTTGGTATGCCTTACTTTTAGTCTGTTTTCCACAGATTTCACAGACTCTATTATTACTATTATCCTTCTAATACTAAAAATAAATAAAGGAGAATCCATGATTCATTTTTCAATTAATAAAAATTTATTTCTACAAGCCTTAAATATTACTAAGAGAGCTATTAGCTCTAAAAATGCCATTCCTATTTTATCAACAGTCAAAATTGACGTGACCAACGAAGGTGTTACTTTAATTGGTTCAAATGGTCAGATTTCAATTGAAAATTTTATTTCTCAAAAAAATGAAGATGCTGGTTTGTTAATTACTTCTTTAGGTTCGATTCTTCTTGAGGCTTCTTTCTTCATCAATGTGGTATCTAGTCTACCTGATGTGACTCTTGATTTTAAAGAAATTGAACAAAATCAAATTGTTTTAACGAGTGGCAAATCAGAAATTACCCTAAAAGGAAAAGATAGCGAACAGTACCCACGAATCCAAGAAATTTCAGCAAGCACTCCTTTGGTTCTTGAAACAAAATTACTCAAGAAAATAATCAATGAAACAGCATTTGCTGCAAGTACCCAAGAGAGTCGTCCAATTTTAACAGGTGTTCATTTTGTATTGAGTCAGCATAAGGAGCTAAAAACAGTTGCAACAGACTCTCATCGTCTAAGCCAGAAAAAATTGACTCTTGAAAAAAATAGTGATGATTTTGATGTCGTGATTCCTAGCCGTTCTCTACGCGAATTTTCAGCGGTATTTACAGATGATATCGAAACTGTAGAGATTTTCTTTGCCAATAACCAAATCCTCTTTAGAAGCGAAAATATTAGCTTCTATACTCGTCTCCTAGAAGGAAACTATCCTGATACAGATCGTTTGATTCCAACAGACTTTAACACTACTATTACTTTTGATGTGGTAAATTTACGTCAGTCAATGGAACGTGCTCGTCTTTTATCAAGTGCGACTCAAAATGGTACTGTGAAGCTTGAAATTAAAGGTGGGATTGTTAGTGCCCATGTTCACTCTCCAGAAGTTGGTAAAGTAAACGAAGAAATCGATACTGATCAGGTTACTGGTGAAGATTTGACCATTAGTTTCAATCCAACTTATTTAATTGATTCTCTTAAAGCTTTAAATAGCGAAAAGGTGACCATTAGCTTTATCTCAGCTGTTCGTCCATTTACTCTTGTTCCAGCAGATACTGACGAAGATTTCATGCAGCTCATTACACCAGTTCGTACAAATTAAGTGAAAGAGGTTGAGCTTGGCTCGCCTCTTTTATGATATAATCGAAAAAGAAAAGGAGAGTAGTATGTATCAAGTTGGAAATTTTGTTGAGATGAAAAAACCACATGCTTGCACCATCAAGTCAACAGGAAAAAAAGCTAATCGTTGGGAAATTACACGTGTAGGGGCAGATATCAAAATAAAATGCAGTAATTGTGACCATGTTGTCATGATGGGGCGCTATGATTTTGATCGAAAAATGAATAAAATTATTGACTGAGAACCCTTAGGTAGAGAGTTAGCAAGTTTTCCCTTTTTGTGTTATAATATTAGGGATTGAAATGAAAACGGAGAATGAGAAATATGGCTTTAACAGCAGGTATCGTTGGTTTGCCAAATGTTGGTAAATCAACACTCTTTAATGCAATTACAAAAGCAGGAGCAGAGGCAGCGAACTACCCATTTGCAACGATTGACCCAAACGTTGGAATGGTAGAAGTTCCAGATGAACGCCTACAAAAACTAACTGAAATGATTACTCCTAAAAAGACAGTGCCAACAACATTTGAATTTACAGATATTGCAGGGATTGTAAAAGGAGCTTCAAAAGGAGAAGGGCTAGGGAATAAATTCTTGGCCAATATTCGTGAAGTAGATGCGATTGTTCACGTAGTTCGTGCTTTTGATGATGAAAATGTGATGCGCGAGCAAGGACGTGAAGACGCCTTTGTAGATCCACTTGCCGATATTGACACCATTAACCTAGAATTGATTCTTGCAGACTTAGAATCAGTCAATAAACGTTATGCGCGTGTAGAAAAGATGGCACGTACGCAAAAAGATAAAGAATCAGTAGCAGAATTCAATGTTCTTCAAAAGATTAAACCAGTCCTTGAAGATGGGAAATCAGCTCGCACCATCGAATTTACAGATGAGGAACAAAAGGTTGTCAAAGGTCTCTTCCTGTTGACGACTAAACCAGTGCTCTATGTTGCTAATGTGGACGAGGATGTGGTTTCAGAACCTGACTCTATCGACTATGTTAAACAAATTCGTGAATTCGCAGCGACAGAAAATGCTGAAGTAGTCGTTATTTCTGCGCGTGCTGAGGAAGAAATTTCTGAATTGGACGATGAAGATAAAAAAGAGTTTCTTGAAGCCATTGGTTTGACAGAATCAGGTGTAGATAAGTTGACGCGTGCAGCTTACCACTTGCTTGGATTGGGAACTTACTTCACAGCTGGTGAAAAAGAAGTTCGCGCTTGGACCTTCAAACGTGGTATGAAGGCTCCTCAAGCAGCTGGTATTATCCACTCAGACTTTGAAAAAGGCTTTATCCGTGCAGTAACCATGTCATACGATGATTTGGTGAAATATGGATCTGAAAAGGCGGTAAAAGAAGCTGGACGCTTGCGTGAAGAGGGAAAAGAATATATCGTTCAAGATGGCGATATCATGGAATTCCGCTTTAATGTCTAAAAAATTAATAAATGGTGTCAATTAGGTTGGAAAAAAATTCCAACCCTTTTGGCTTTTGAAAGGAAAAATAAATGACCAAATTACTTGTAGGCTTGGGAAATCCAGGAGATAAATATTTTGAGACCAAACACAATGTTGGTTTTATGTTGATTGATCAACTAGCGAAGAAACAGAATGTCACTTTTACACACGATAAGATATTTCAAGCTGAACTAGCATCCTTTTTTCTAAATGGAGAAAAAATTTATCTGGTTAAACCAACGACCTTTATGAATGAAAGTGGAAAAGCAGTTCATGCTTTATTGACTTACTATGGTTTGGAGATTGAAGATTTACTCATCATTTACGATGATCTTGACATGGAAGTTGGAAAGATTCGTTTAAGAGCAAAGGGCTCAGCAGGTGGTCACAATGGTATTAAGTCTATTATTCAACATATTGGAACTCAGGTCTTTAATCGTGTTAAGATTGGAATAGGAAGACCTAAAAATGGCATGTCAGTTGTTCACCATGTTTTGAGTACCTTTGACAGGGATGATTATATCGGTATTTTACAGTCTATTGACAAAGTTGACGATTCTGTAAACTACTATTTACAAGAAAAAAATTTTGAGAAAACAATGCAGAGGTATAACGGATAAATGGTGACCTTATTAGATTTATTCTCAGAAAATGATCAGATAAAAAAATGGCATCAAAATCTGACAGATAAGAAAAGACAATTAATGTTAGGCTTGTCAACTTCTACAAAAGCTTTAGCAATTGCTAGTAGTTTGAGACAGGAAGATAAGATTGTGTTATTGACGTCAACTTATGGAGAAGCAGAAGGACTGGTTAGTGATCTTATCTCTATCTTGGGTGAGGAACTTGTTTATCCGTTTTTGGTAGATGACTCCCCTATGGTCGAGTTTTTGATGTCTTCACAAGAAAAAATCATTTCACGGGTTGAAGCCTTGCGTTTTTTGACTGATTCATCTAAGAGAGGGATTTTAGTTTGTAATATCGCAGCAAGTCGATTGATTTTACCGTCTCCAAATGTATTCAAAGATAGTATTGTAAAAATCTCAGTTGGTGAAGAATATGATCAACACGCGTTTATCCATCAGTTAAAGGAAAATGGCTATCGAAAAGTCACTCAAGTACAAACTCAGGGCGAATTTAGTTTGCGAGGAGATATTTTAGATATTTTTGAAATATCCCAGTTAGAACCTTGCCGAATTGAGTTTTTTGGTGATGAAATTGATGGTATCAGGTCATTTGAAGTCGAAACACAATTATCGAAAGAAAATCAGACAGAACTCACTATCTTTCCAGCTAGTGATATACTTTTGAGTGAAAAGGATTATCAACGAGGACAGTTAGCTTTAGAAAAACAAATTTCAAAAACTTTATCACCGATTTTGAAATCCTATCTAGAAGAAATTCTTTCAAGTTTTCACCAAAAACAAAGCCATGCAGATTCTCGGAAGTTTTTATCTTTGTGCTATGATAAGACATGGACTGTCTTTGATTATATTGAAAAAGATACTCCAATATTCTTTGATGATTACCAAAAATTAATGAATCAGTATGAAGTCTTTGAAAGAGAATTAGCGCAATACTTTACAGAAGAATTACAGAACAGTAAAGCATTTTCTGATATGCAGTATTTTGCTGATATTGAACAAATCTATAAAAAACAAAGTCCAGTGACCTTTTTCTCTAATCTTCAAAAAGGTTTAGGAAATCTCAAATTTGACAAAATCTATCAATTCAATCAATATCCTATACAGGAGTTTTTCAATCAATTTTCTTTTCTAAAAGAAGAAATTGAGCGATACAAAAAAATGGATTACACTATCATTCTGCAGTCTAGCAATTCAATGGGAAGTAAAACATTGGAGGATGTTTTAGAGGAATATCAGATTAAATTGGATTCCAGAAATAAGTCAAGTATCTGTAAAGAATCTGTAAACTTAATCGAGGGTAATCTCAGACATGGTTTTCATTTTGTAGATGAAAAGATTTTATTGATTACTGAACATGAGATTTTTCAAAAGAAATTAAAACGTCGTTTTCGCAGACAACATGTTTCAAATGCAGAGCGCCTAAAAGATTATAATGAACTTGAAAAGGGGGATTACGTTGTTCACCATATTCATGGGATTGGTCAATATCTAGGAATTGAAACCATTGAAATTAAGGGGATTCACCGTGATTATGTCAGTGTCCAGTATCAAAATGGGGATCAAATCTCCATACCAGTGGAACAGATTCATCTACTGTCCAAATATATTTCAAGTGATGGGAAAGCTCCTAAACTCAATAAATTAAATGACGGTCATTTTAAAAAGGCCAAGCAAAAAGTTAAGAACCAGGTAGAGGATATAGCTGATGATTTAATTAAACTTTATTCTGAACGCAGTCAGTTGAAGGGCTTTGCTTTCTCAGCCGATGATGAAGAGCAAGATACTTTTGATGATGCCTTCCCTTATGTTGAAACGGATGATCAACTTCGTAGTATCGAGGAAATCAAGAGAGATATGCAGGCTTCTCAGCCAATGGATCGACTTTTGGTTGGGGATGTTGGTTTTGGAAAGACTGAAGTTGCTATGCGTGCAGCCTTTAAGGCAGTCAATGATCACAAACAGGTTGTCGTCTTAGTTCCGACGACGGTTTTAGCGCAACAGCACTATACGAATTTTAAGGAACGATTCCAAAATTTTGCAGTTAATATTGATGTGTTGAGTCGCTTTAGAAGTAAAAAAGAGCAGACTGAAACACTTGAAAAATTGAAAAAGGGTCAAGTTGATATTTTGATTGGAACCCATCGTGTTTTGTCAAAAGATGTCGTGTTTTCTGATTTGGGCTTGATGATTATTGATGAGGAACAACGATTTGGTGTCAAGCATAAGGAAACTTTGAAAGAATTGAAGAAACAAGTGGATGTTCTAACTTTGACAGCTACGCCAATCCCTCGTACCCTCCACATGTCTATGCTGGGAATCAGAGATTTGTCTGTTATTGAAACTCCGCCGACTAATCGTTATCCAGTGCAAACCTATGTTTTAGAAAAGAATGACAGTGTCATTCGTGATGCGGTCTTGCGTGAAATGGAGCGTGGAGGTCAAGTTTACTATCTTTACAATAAAGTTGACACAATTGATCAGAAGGTTTCAGAATTACAGGAGTTGATTCCAGAGGCTTCGATTGGTTACGTTCATGGTCGAATGAGTGAAATACAGTTGGAAAATACTCTACTAGACTTTATTGAGGGACAATACGATATCTTGGTGACGACTACCATTATTGAGACAGGGGTGGACATTCCAAATGCCAATACTTTGTTTATTGAAAATGCAGACCATATGGGCTTGTCAACCTTGTATCAGTTAAGAGGAAGAGTCGGTCGTAGTAATCGTATTGCTTATGCCTATCTCATGTATCGTCCAGAAAAATCAATCAGTGAAGTCTCTGAAAAGAGATTAGAGGCAATCAAAGGATTTACAGAATTGGGCTCCGGATTTAAGATTGCTATGCGAGATCTTTCGATTCGTGGAGCAGGAAATCTCCTAGGAAAATCCCAGTCTGGTTTCATTGATTCTGTTGGTTTTGAATTGTATTCGCAGTTATTAGAGGAAGCTATTGCTAAACGAAACGGTAATGCTAACACTAACACAAGAACCAAAGGGAATGCTGAGTTGATTTTGCAAATTGATGCCTATCTTCCTGATACTTATATTTCTGATCAACGACATAAGATTGAAATTTACAAGAAAATTCGTCAAATTGACAACCGTGTCAATTATGAAGAGTTACAAGAGGAGTTGATAGACCGTTTTGGAGAATACCCAGATGTAGTAGCCTATCTTTTAGAGATTGGTTTGGTCAAATCATACTTGGACAAGGTCTTTGTTCAACGTGCGGAAAGAAAAGATAATAAAGTTACAGTTCAATTTGAAAAAGTCACTCAACGACTGTTTTTAGCTCAAGATTATTTTAAAGCTTTATCCGCAACGAACTTAAAAGCAGGCATCACTGAGAATAAGGGATCAATGGAGCTTGTATTTGATGTCCGAAATAAGAAAGATTATGAAATTTTAGAAGGTCTGCTGATTTTTGGAGAAAGTTTAGTAGAGATAAAAGAGTCTAAGAAAGAAAATTCCATTTGATATTTTTCTTCTATAAAATAGATAAAAATGGTACAATAATAAGTTGAGGTAATAAGGATGAGATTAGACAAATATTTAAAAGTATCACGAATTATCAAGCGTCGTACAGTCGCAAAGGAAGTAGCAGATAAAGGCAGAATCAAGGTGAATGGAATCTTGGCCAAAAGTTCAACGGATTTGAAAGTTAATGACCAAGTTGAAATTCGTTTTGGAAACAAGTTGCTACTTGTAAAAGTACTAGAGATGAAAGATAGTACAAAAAAAGAAGATGCAGCAGGCATGTATGAAATTATCAGTGAAACACGGGTAGAAGAAAATGTCTAAAAATATTGTACAATTGAATAATTCTTTTATTCAAAATGAACACCAACGCCGTCGCTACCTGATGAAAGAACGGCAAAAACGGAATCGTTTTATGGGGTGGGTATTGATTTTGATTATGCTGTTATTTATTTTGCCAACTTTTAATTTAGCGCAGAGTTATCAGCAATTACTCCAACGCCGTCAGCAACTAGCAGACTTGCAAACTCAGTATCAGACTTTGAGTGATGAAAAGGATAAGGAGACAGCATTTGCTACCAAGTTGAAAGATGAGGATTATGCTGCCAAATATACACGAGCGAAGTACTATTATTCTAAGTCGAGGGAAATAGTTTATACGATTCCTGACTTGCTTCAAAGGTGATAAAATGGAAAATTTATTAGACGTAATTGAGCAATTTTTGAGTCTATCGGATGAAAAGCTGGAAGAGTTGGCTGATAAAAATCAATTATTGCGTTTACAAGAAGAAAAGGAAAGGAAGAATGCGTAAATTCTTAATTATTTTGTTGCTACCGAGTTTTTTGACCATTTCAAAAGTTGTTAGCACAGAAAAAGAAGTCGTCTATACTTCGAAAGAAATTTATTACCTTTCACAATCTGACTTTGGTATTTATTTTAGAGAAAAGCTAAGTTCTCCTATGGTTTATGGAGAAGTTCCTGTCTATGCGAATGAAGATTTAGTAGTGGAATCTGGAAAATTGACTCCCAAAACAAGTTTCCAAATAACTGAGTGGCGCTTAAATAAACAAGGAATTCCGGTATTTAAGCTATCAAATCATCAATTTATAGCTGCGGACAAACGATTTTTATATGATCAATCAGAGGTAACTCCAACAATAAAAAAAGTATGGTTAGAATCTGATTTTAAACTGTACAATAGTCCTTATGACTTAAAAGAAGTGAAATCATCCTTATCAGCTTATTCGCAAGTATCAATCGACAAGACCATGTTTGTAGAAGGAAGAGAATTTTTACATATTGATCAGGCTGGATGGGTAGATAAGGAATCAACTTCTGAAGAAGATAATCGGATGAGTAAAGTTCAAGAAATGTTATCTGAAAAATATCAGAAGGATTCATTCTCTATTTATGTTAAGCAACTGACTACTGGAAAAGAAGCTGGTATCAATCAAGATGAAAAGATGTATGCAGCTAGTGTTTTGAAACTCCCTTATCTCTATTATGCGCAAGAAAAAATAAATGAGGGTCTTTATCAGTTAGATACGACTGTAAAATATGTATCATCAGTCAATGATTTTCCAGGTTCTTATAAACCAGAGGGAAGTGGTAGTCTTCCTAAAAAAGAGGATAATAAAGAGTATTCTCTCAAGGACTTAATCACAAAAGTATCTAAAGAATCTGATAATGTAGCTCATAATATATTGGGTTATTACATTTCAAACCAATCTGATACCACATTCAAATCCAAGATGTCTGCCATTATGGGAGATGATTGGGATTCAAAAGAAAAATTGATTTCTTCCAAGATGGCTGGGAAGGTTATGGAAGCCATTTATAATCAAAATGGATTTGTGCTAGAGTCTTTGACTAAAACAGATTTTGATAATCAGCGAATTGCTAAAGGTGTTTCTGTGAAGGTTGCTCATAAAATTGGGGATGCGGACGAATTTAAGCATGATACGGGTGTTGTCTACGCAGATTCTCCATTTATTCTTTCTATTTTCACTAAGAATTCTGATTATGATACAATTTCTCAGATATCCAAGGATGTTTATGAGGTTCTAAAATGAGAGAACAAGATTTTTTAAATCATTTTCTCAAGAAGGGATATTTCAAAAAGCATGCTAAGTTGGTGCTAGCTCTTTCTGGTGGATTAGATTCTATGTTTCTATTTAAGGTATTGTCTACTTATCAAAAAGAGTTAGAAATTGAATTGATCTTAGCTCATGTGAATCATAAGCAGAGAATAGAGTCTGATTGGGAAGAAAAGGAATTAAGGAAGTTAGCTGTTGAAGCTGGACTTCCTATTTATGTCAGCAATTTTTCAGGAGAATTTTCAGAAGCGCGTGCTCGAAATTTTCGTTATGATTTTTTTCAAGAGGTCATGAAAAAGACAGGTGCGACAGCTTTAGTCACTGCCCACCATGCGGATGATCAGGTGGAAACGATTTTAATGCGTTTGATCCGAGGTACTCGTTTGCGCTATCTATCAGGAATTAAGGAGAAGCAAGTAGTCGGAGAGATAGAAATCATTCGGCCCTTCTTGCATTTTCAGAAAAAAGACTTTCCTTCAATTTTTCACTTTGAAGATACATCAAATCAGGAAAATCATTATTTTCGAAATCGTATTCGAAACGCTTATTTACCAGAATTAGAAAAAGAAAATCCTCGATTTATAGATGCAATCTTAAGTATCGGAAATGAAATTTTAGATTATGACTTAGCTATAGCTGAATTATCAAAGAATATTGATGTAGAAAATTTAGAGCAGCTATTGTCTTACTCTGAGTCTACACAAAGAGTTTTACTTCAAACTTATCTGAATCGTTTTCCAGATTTGAATCTTACAAAAGCTCAGTTTGCTGAAGTTCGGCAGATTTTAAAATCTAAAAGCCAGTATCGTCATCCGCTTAAAAATGGTTATGAATTGATAAAAGAGTATCAACAGTTTCGGATTTATAAAATCAGTCCGCAGGCTGATGAAAAGGAAGATGAACTTGTGTTACACTATCAAAATCAGGTAACTTATCAGGGATATTTATTTTCCTTTGGACTTCCTTTAGAAGGTGAATCAATTCAACAAATATCTGTTTCACGAGAAACATCCATACACATTCGTCATCGAAAACCAGGAGATTTTTTGATTCAAAATGGACATAGAAAAAAACTCAGACGTCTATTTATCGATTTGAAAATCCCTATGGAAAATCGAAAATCTGCTCTGATTATTGAGCAATTTGGTGAAATTGTCTCAATTTTGGGAATTGCGACCAGTAATTTGAGTAAAAACACGAAAAATGATATAATGAACACTGTACTTTATATAGAAAAAATAGATAGGTAAAAAAATGTTAGAAAACGATATTAAAAAAATCCTCGTTTCACACGATGAAATTACAGAAGCTGCTAAAAAATTAGGTGCTCAATTAACTAAGGACTATGCAGGAAAAAATCCGATTTTAATTGGGATTTTAAAAGGATCTATTCCTTTTATGGCTGAATTGGTCAAACATATTGATACACATATTGAAATGGACTTCATGATGGTTTCTAGCTACCATGGTGGAACAGCAAGTAGTGGTGTTATCAATATTAAACAAGATGTGACTCAAGATATCAAAGGAAGACATGTTCTATTTGTAGAAGATATCATTGATACAGGTCAAACTTTGAAGAATTTGCGAGATATGTTTATTGCAAGAGAAGCAGCTTCTGTTAAAATTGCAACCCTGTTGGATAAACCAGAGGGACGTGTTGTAGAAATTGAGGCAGACTATACCTGCTTTACTATCCCAAATGAGTTTGTAGTAGGTTATGGTTTAGACTACAAAGAAAATTATCGTAATCTTCCTTATGTTGGAGTATTGAAAGAAGAAGTGTATTCAAATTAGAAAGAATAATTTTTAATGAAAAAACAAAATAATGGTTTAATTAAAAATCCATTTCTATGGTTATTACTTATTTTTTTCCTAGTTACAGCTTACCAGTATTTTAGTACAGGTAGTGTTGCAGGGAAAAGTGAGCAAATTAATTATACAGAATTGGTAAAAGAAATTACCGATGACAATGTAAAAGAATTAACCTATCAACCAAATGGCAGTGTTATCGAAGTTTCGGGTGTCTATAAAAATCCTAAAACAAGTAAAGAAGAAACAGGCATTCAGTTCTTTTCTCCATCTGTTACAACAGTAGAGAAATTTTCAAGTATTATTCTTCCCTCTGATACCACAGTATCAGAATTGCAAAAGCTTGCTTCGGACCATAAAGCGGAAGTAACTATTAAGCATGAAAGTTCAAGTGGTATGTGGATTAATCTACTCGTATCCATTGTGCCATTTGGAATTCTATTCTTCTTCCTATTCTCTATGATGGGAAATATGGGGGGAGGCAATGGTCGTAACCCAATGAGTTTTGGACGTAGTAAGGCTAAAGCTGCAAATAAAGAAGATATTAAAGTAAGATTTTCAGATGTTGCTGGAGCTGAGGAAGAAAAACAAGAACTGGTTGAAGTTGTTGAATTCTTAAAAGATCCAAAACGATTTACAAAACTTGGAGCCCGGATTCCAGCAGGTGTTCTTTTGGAGGGACCTCCGGGAACAGGTAAGACATTGCTTGCTAAGGCAGTCGCCGGAGAAGCAGGTGTTCCATTCTTTAGTATCTCAGGTTCTGATTTTGTAGAAATGTTTGTCGGAGTTGGAGCTAGTCGTGTTCGTTCTCTTTTTGAAGATGCCAAAAAAGCAGCGCCAGCTATCATCTTTATCGATGAAATTGATGCTGTTGGACGTCAACGTGGAGTTGGTCTTGGCGGAGGAAATGACGAACGTGAACAAACTTTGAACCAACTCTTGATTGAGATGGATGGTTTTGAGGGAAATGAAGGGATTATCGTCATCGCTGCTACAAACCGTTCAGATGTACTTGACCCTGCCCTCTTGCGTCCAGGACGTTTTGATAGAAAAGTATTGGTTGGCCGTCCTGATGTTAAGGGGCGCGAAGCAATCTTGAAAGTTCATGCTAAGAACAAGCCTTTAGCAGAAGATGTTGATTTGAAATTAGTTGCTCAACAAACTCCAGGCTTTGTTGGTGCTGATTTAGAGAATGTCTTGAATGAAGCAGCCTTGGTTGCCGCTCGTCGCAATAAATCGATAATTGATGCTTCAGATATTGATGAAGCAGAAGATAGAGTGATTGCTGGACCTTCTAAGAAAGATAAGACAGTTTCACAAAAAGAACGTGAATTGGTTGCCTACCATGAGGCAGGACATACCATTGTTGGTCTAGTCTTGTCGAATGCCCGTGTTGTTCATAAGGTTACAATTGTACCAAGAGGTCGTGCAGGTGGTTACATGATTGCACTTCCTAAAGAGGATCAAATGCTTCTATCCAAAGAAGATATGAAAGAGCAATTGGCTGGCTTAATGGGTGGACGTGTAGCTGAAGAAATTATCTTTAATGTCCAAACGACAGGAGCTTCAAACGACTTTGAACAGGCGACACAAATGGCGCGTGCAATGGTTACAGAGTACGGTATGAGTGAAAAACTTGGTCCAGTACAATATGAAGGAAACCATGCTATGTTTGGTGCACAGAGTCCTCAAAAATCAATTTCAGAACAAACAGCTTATGAAATTGACGAAGAAGTTCGTTCATTATTAAATGAAGCACGAAATAAAGCTGCTGAAATCATCCAATCAAATCGTGAAACTCACAAGTTGATTGCAGAAGCATTATTGAAATACGAAACATTGGATAGTACACAAATTAAAGCTCTTTACGAAACAGGAAAGATGCCTGAAGCAGTAGAAGAGGAATCTCATGCACTATCCTATGATGAAGTAAAGTCAAAAATGAATGATGAAAAATAACCCTGAGAGAGGCTTGTCCTCTCTTTTTTGTGCAGTTGAGACGGTGTAGGGAACAGAATGGGGAGAAATAACCAAATTAGCTTTTTGATTTGTTAAACTGTATTTAGAAAGGGGAAGATTATGCTTAAAGAATTGTATGAAGAAGTCCAAGGAATTGTATACAAGTGTAGAAATGAATATTACCTTCATTTGTGGGAGCTATCGGATTGGGACCAAGAAGGCATGATTTGCTTACATGAATTGATCAGTAGAGAAGAAGGACTAGTAGAAGATATTCCTCGTTTACGTAAATACTTCAAAACTAAATTCCGTAATCGAATTTTAGACTATATCCGTAAGCAAGAAAGCCACAAACGAAGATATAATAAAGAACCTTATGAAGAAGTGGGTGAGATAAGTCATCGTATAAGTGAGGGAGGTCTGTGGCTAGATGACTATTATCTCTTTCATGAAACACTAAGAGATTATAGAAACAAACAAACTAAAGAGCAACAAGAAGAGCTAGAACGCATTTTAAGAAATGAACGATTCCGAGGGCGTCAAAGAGTCCTAAAGGACTTACGTATTGTGTTTAAGGAGTTTGACATCCGTACCCATTAGGAATTCATGCAAAAAAGTAAAAAAAGTTTAAAAAAGTAGTTGACAAAGTTTGAAAAGTCGGTATAATAGTAAGAGTTGAAAACAACAACTCTGGTCCGTTGGTCAA